>CAKTMK010000033.1 GCA_934574045.1 uncultured Oscillibacter sp.
GTTTCCTCTCCGGTGCTCTTTGGTTCTTTCCGCACAGTTCGTTGTGTGGGTCACGGTGTGGGTCGGGCCGGTGTTTCAAGACGGTAATTTTTGAAAAGCGCCGAAGAAAAATGCCTTCGGCGTGAGGTGTAATCGCAATTTGTGTGGGTCAAGACTTTTCTTAAAAGTTATGAAAACAGCGGAAATCATTCGATTTCCGCTGTTTTCTGGAGCTAATGATGTGACTCGAACACACGACCTGCTGATTACGAATCAGCTGCTCTACCGACTGAGCTACATTAGCATATTCACTTTTGGAGTCGCAGACCTGATTCTTACGAATCAGCTGCTCTACCGACTGAGCTACATTAGCATATGAACTTTTCAGAAGCCAGCGGGGACCGTGCCGCGCCGCCTCAACTGACTATGATAGGATAGCACATTTTTCAAGTCGCGTCAACACTATTTTTCATAACGCCGCCAACTTTTTCCCGGCCGCAGTTTTATTGCATATTGCGGCGCGGCTGTATATTACGGTCCGTATTTTTGCAGGAGCCGATGCAGCCGCGGGCGCATCCTGCAAGCCGCGGCCGCCGGTCCCGTCCCGTGAACGCATCCGCCGCGCTCGCAGAAACGGGGCGTCCGCCCATTTTTCCCGCCCCCGTCAAGCGCCCATTTCCCAGTCAAAGCATTAACATAATGTTTTCTATAATTTTGGACTACAAACGGTTATCCACATTTTCCACAGGGTTTTCAACAGTGCCATTTCTCTTTTACACCAATGCTTTTCAGGAATTTCAGAACAAACTCTCAAACCCGCAATCGACAGTTCTCCACACAGAAAATCCGTAATTTACTTTACATAATCTTTTCTTATTTTTGATTTTTGCGTAAAAGTTTGGAAATCCGACTCCGTCCGACGAATTTTGCGGGAGAAAATCAAAAAGATGCAAAATCGAAAGTTGACTCGCTTTACATACGCCGTTCACAAATTCGTAATATTCATGCAAACCGTGCATACTCCGTCCGCCGCATCGTTTCCGGCTCTGCCGCCGAAGCGCAGAACGGGCGTCCCGCTCGCTGCGCGGGACGCCCGTTTATTTTTGCCGGTATCCGGCAATGCCGTTGCTTTTTTCGCCCTGTCCGCCGCCCGCGGCGGGACGCTCCCGCCGTTCAGCGGTCGATGGCGCGGGTGGCGTAGGCGTTCAGATCCATGCCCGCCGTGTTGCCGGCGAGAAATTCATAGTACCCCTGCGCGCCGATCATGGCGCCGTTGTCGCCGCACAGCTTCAGCGGCGGCAGGCAGAGCCTGCACCCGGCCTTTTTGCAGGCGGCCTGCAGATCCGCCCGGATGACGGAGTTGGCCGCCACGCCGCCGGCGGCGCAGAGGGTCCTGCGTCCCGTCAGCTCCAGCGCCTTCATGACCCGGGGGACCAGCTCGCCGCTGACGGCGTTGGTGAAGTCCCGGGCCAGCGCCGCCCGGTCCAGCGGCCGGCCGGTCTGCTCGGCGTGGTGGGCCAGATTGACCACCGCGGTCTTTAACCCGGAAAAGCTCATGTCCAGCTCCGCGCCGTCCACATGGGCCCGGGGCAGCGTGTACACGCCGCCCTGGGACTGCTGCGCCAGCTCGTCCAGCGGCTTTCCGCCGGGGTAAGGCAGGCCCAGCACCCGCGCGGCCTTGTCAAAGCACTCCCCCGCCGCGTCGTCCCGGGTCGCGCCGAGGATCTTCAGGTCGGTGTAATCCCGCACGTCCACGATCAGCGTGTTCCCGCCGGAGATAGCCAGCGCCAGAAAAGGCGGCTCCAGCTCCGGAAACGCCAGATAGTTGGCGGCGATGTGGCCCCGGACGTGGTGGACGGGAATGAGGGGCTTGCCCCACGCGTAAGCCACGGACTTGGCAAAGCTCAGGCCCACCAGCACCGCGCCGATCAGTCCCGGCGCATAGGTGACGGCCACGGCGTCGATCTCCTCCCGGCCGCAGCCCGCCTCCCGCAGAGACTGCTCCGTCAGGGCGGCGATGGCCTCCACGTGCTTGCGGGAGGCCAGCTCCGGCACTACGCCGCCGTACAGTGCGTGCATGTCCGCCTGCGAGGCGATCACGTCGGACAGAATGCGCCGCCCGTCCTCCACCACCGCGGCGGCCGTCTCGTCGCAGGAGGATTCAAAAGCCAGAATTTTCACGTCGATCTCTCTTTTCTGATGAAAATCACTCGTCCCACGGCACCTGCGCCATCGGCTCCGCGCCGCTGGGACAGGGGATGCGGACGTATCTCGCGTATTTCTCCGGGCCGAAGCGGCTCTCGTAGATGAACCGGTGCTGGACGGCAAGCTCCCCGTCCGTCACCGGCCCGCCGGGCCAGTAGATCGTCTTGTAGCGGACGCCGAACGCCTCCGAGTCGTACCCGGCCAGCGCCGCGCCGTTCCGGCGGTAAAAGCCCAGCCGCCGCTCCGCCATGGCGGGGTCGGGAGCGTAGGCGGGCGCCTCCGCCTCGGCCAGGATCGTCCAGCCGGGATAGGCCGCCCGCATCCGCCGCAGCATTTCGCCGCCCAGCCCGCCGCTGCGGCGGTCCGGCGCGACGCACAGGTAGTCCAGCAGCGCCCAGCCGGGAACGCCCAGCCACAAAAAGCACGCGCCCGCCACCGCTCCGCCGTCCGTCAGGATCAGCGGGTCGTAGCATCCGTCCTCCGTCATCTCCAGAATGGCCCGCAGGGGCTTCAGCTCCGCCGGGGGAAAGGAGACCCGCAGCAGCGCGTCATACGCGGCCCGGATCTCCGCCGCCGTCGCCGTTCTCAGTTCCATAGTCAAACTCCAATGTCATAATGAGCGCGTCCTCCTTGGGATGCTCATAGTAATTTTTCCGCCGTCCGGCGGTGCGGAAGCCGTGGCGTCCGTACAGGACGATGGCCGCCGTGTTGCTGGGGCGGACCTCCAGCGTCAGAAACGCCAGACGGTTTCCCCTTGCAAAGTCGATGAATACCTTCAAAAGCTGGGACGCAACGCCCTTCTGCCGGTCCTCGGGCCGGACGGCCACGTTGGTGATATACCCCTCGTCCAGCACCACCTGAAGCCCCGCGTAGCCTACCACGTGTCCGTCCTCGTCCAGCGCCGCCAGAAACGCCGAGCAGGCGTTGTCCAGCTCCTCCGCCAGCATGGCGCGGGACCACGGGGCGGAAAAGCAGACCCGCTCCAGCGCCGCGATCTCATCCAGATGGTCCGCATTCATGGGCACGATGCGCACCTGTTTCCGCTGTTCCATCGCGTTCTCCTCTCCGGGCCGCTCAGCCCTTGGCCTCCAGCCAGTTTTTCCCCCAGTGGGCATCCGCGGTCAGCGGGACGGAGAGCTGGGCCACGTGCTCCATCTCCTCCGCCAGAAGCGCTGCCGCCCGGGCGGCGTCCCCCTCCGGGCACTCCACGATCAGCTCGTCGTGGACCTGAAGCACCAGCCGCGCCGCGGGCAGCTCGGCCCGCAGCCGCTTCCACACCGCGATCATGGCCAGCTTCATGATGTCCGCCGCCGTACCCTGAATGGGCATATTCAGCGCCACCCGCTCGCCGAAGGCGCGCATATTGAAGTTGGAGGACTTCAGCTCCGGCAGGTCCCGGCGGCGGTGATACAGCGTCTCCACCCAGCCGTCCCGCTTTGCCTGCTCCACCACCGCGTCCATATACGCCCGGACGCCGGGAAACGTGGCGAAATAGGCGTCCATATACGCCTTGGCCTCCTTGTGCGTCACGCCGATGTCCTGCGCCAGCGAGAAGGGAGAAATGCCGTACACAATGCCGAAGTTCACCGCCTTGGCCCGGCGGCGCATCTCGTGAGTCACGTCCTCCCGGGCCACGCCGAACACCTTCGCCGCCGTCTCGGCGTGGAAGTCGCCCCCGGCGCGGAACGCGGCGCGCATCCCCTCGTCTCCGGAGATGTGGGCCAGCAGGCGCAGCTCGATCTGGGAGTAATCCGCGTCCACCAGCACGTTTCCCGGCTCCGGCACGAACATCTTCCGGATCTCGCTGCCAAGGTCCGTCCGGGTGGGGATGTTCTGGAGGTTCGGCTCCGCCGACGAGAGCCGCCCCGTGGCGGTGACGGTCATCTGGAACCGGGTGCGCACCCGGCCGTCCGGGTCGATGGCCTTCAAAAGCCCGTCGGCATAGGTGGAGCGCAGCTTGGTGAGCTGACGGTATTCCAGCACCGCGTCCACGATGGTGCTCTCTCCCCGCAGCTTTTCCAGCACATCCGCGTTGGTGGACCAGCCGGTCTTGGTCTTTTTCCCGTGGGGCAGGCCCAGCTTCCCGAATAGGACCTCGCCCAGCTGCTTGGGCGAGTTGATGTTGAACGGGCCGTCCGCCAGCTCATAGATCTTCGTCTCCAGCGCCCCGGCGCGGGCCGAGAGCAGCTCGCCAAAGGCGGAGAGCGCCTTGGCGTCCACCCGGCAGCCGGTGCGCTCCATCTCCGCCAGCACGCGGCACAGCGGCAGCTCCGCCGTCTCAAAAAGCTCCCACTGGCCCCGCTCCCGCAGCCTTTCCGCCAGCGCGCCGTACAGCGCGTCCACGGCGCTGGTATAACAGTGGAACGCAGTCTCCGCCGCCAGCGTGTCCCCCAGCAGGGAGAAAGCGTCCGGCTCCAGATGGGCCGGGGCAGGCAGCTCGGCGTTGAAATAGGAGACGAACAGGCGGTCCAGTTCGTAGCTGCCCGCCGTGGCGTCCAGCAGATAGGCGGCAAGGGCCGTATCGAAGAGAAAGCCCTCGGCGGGCAGGCCGTTTTCCAGCAGCGTGCGCATCAGATCCTTGACGTTGTGGCTGACCTTTTTGATATCGGCGGAAAACAGCGCCCGCAGCAGCCCGTTCCAGTCCCCGCCGTACCGCTCGAAGAAAAACTCCGCGGACACAGCGGTATTCTCCCCCGTTTCGCAGTCCACCATCACGCCGGAGAGGTCCGGCAGCGCCAGCAGCGCCACATGGTCCGCCCGGCGGAACACATCCAGCAGCTCCTGCGCCCGGGTCTCCTCCGTCACCGGCTCCGCCGTCACCGTCAGCTCCGGGGCTTCGTCCGCCGCGGCCGCCGGCTCGGCGGGACGCAGGCCCAGCTTTTCAATGAGCTTGGAAAATTCCAGCTTCAAAAAGAGGGGGTACGCGTCCGGCCCCGGCTCCCGCACCCGGTTCTCCTCCGGGTCGAACGCCAGCGGCGCGTCTGTGACGATGGTGGCCAGCCAGTAGGAGTGGCGGGCCGCCTCCTCTCCCGCCGCCAGCTTCTTGACGGCGGCGGGCTTCGCCTCGATGTCCGGCAGCTTTTCATAGATGGCGTCGATGCTCCCATACCGCCGGATCAGGTCCATGGCGGTCTTTTCGCCGATGCCTGGCACGCCGGAGATGTTGTCCGAGCTGTCGCCCATCAGCGCCTTCAGGTCGATCATGTGGATGGGGTCAAAGCCGTACTGCTCCCGGAACGTCTCCGGGGTCATGTCCTTGGTGGTGGTCTGCCCCATGCGGGTGGACACCAGCTTGACCTTGGTATGCTCCGTGATGAGCTGGAGGGAATCCTTGTCTCCCGTCACCACCACGCAGTCCCAGCCCGCGGCCTCACACCGGCGGGAGATGGTCCCCAGCCAGTCGTCGGCCTCCCAGCCCTCCGCCTCGTAGCGGGGAATGTTCAGCGCGTCCAGCACTTCCTTCAGCACCGGGACCTGCATCCGCAGCTCCTCCGGCATGGGCTTGCGGGTGGCCTTGTAATCCGCGTCTGCCTTGTGGCGGAACGTGGGCGCGTGGAGGTCGAACGCGACGCACACCGCGTCGGGCCGCTCCTCGTCCCGCAGGCGCAGGAGCGTGGTCAGAAAGCCGTATACCGCGTGGGTGTACAGCCCGTCCCGGGTGGAGAGGGGGCGGATACCGTAATAGGCGCGGTTGAGGATGCTGTTGCCGTCAATGGCCATGAGCTTCATAAAAAAGCCTCCGCTGATCTTGTGATAAAGAATAGTATACCGCATTTTTCATATTCAGGCAACCGTCTTGCGCAAAGTCCCGCCCGGCGGCGGAATGTGACCCCGCCTGCGCCGCAGCGGACAATATGCCGGTAGTTTTGTCTGCCGTCCGCGCACATATGTCCAATATCACGAAATTGCCGCCATCTGTTTGTGCATTTTGTGGCGTTTTGAAGATTGACAAAACGGCTGAATCCCGGTAAAGTGTTCCCAACACAAAGGAGTGTGAACGGTGCTTCCGTTCGCGCTCCTTTTTCGTTTTTTCCTGCTTTTCGTCCTTTTGGGTGATAAAAAGCAGGTGCAGAAAAGGGAGGAATTATCATGAAGATGAAGAGAATGACAAGTCTCGTGCTGGCCGGCTGCATGGCCCTTGGACTGAGCGCCTGCGGCGGCTCTGGCTCCGGCTCCGCCCCTGCGGCTTCCGCCGGCTCCGCTTCCGCTGCCGGTTCCGCCGCCGCGTCAGCCTCCGGCGATCCCATCGTGATCGGCTCCATCTCCCCCAACACCGGCTCCCTCGCCGCCTACGGCACCGGCATCACCACTGGCATCGAGCTGGCCGTTGAGCAGATCAACGCCGCCGGCGGCATTCTGGGCCGCCCGGTGCAGATGGTCACCACCGACGATCAGGGCGACCCAACCGAGTGCCTGAACGCGTTCAACTCTCTGGTCTCTCAGGGCATCGGCCTCATCATCGGCTCCGCCACCTCCGGCTGCACCAGCGCCATTACCGAGGCGGCCAACGAGGAGGAGGTCTGTCTCCTCTCCCCCACCGCCACGGCGGACTCCGTGACCACCGAGGACGACTACATCTTCCGTGCCTGCTACGCGGACAGCTTCCAGGGCGCCATCGCCGCGGCCTACGCCAAGAAGGCGGGCTACGCCAAGGTCGGCGTGGTCTACTGCGCCGCCGACGTGTACTCCAAGGGTCTGTACGATTCCTTCTCCGCCGCCTGCGAAAAGTACGGCGTGGAGATCGCCGAGGTCCAGTCCACCGCCTCGCTGGACGTGCAGGACTACACCAACCAGTTCGCAGCCATGGCAAAGTCCGGCGTGGAGCTGGTGTATGCCCCGTTCTACTATGACGTGGTCGGTCCCTATGTGATCCCGCAGGCCCGCGCCGCCGGATACACCGGCATCATCATGGGCGCCGACGGCTACGACACCACCCCGGACTACGTGGTGGAGGGCGCGGACCTGAGCGCGTTCGACAATGTGTACTGGACCAACCACTACTACCCCGGCGACACCTCCGAAACGGTACAGTCCTTCGTCAAGGCCTATGAGGACAAGTTCGGCTCCACCCCCAGCGCCTTCGCCGCCACCGGCTATGACTGCGTGTACATGTACAAGGCAGCCATCGAGGCCGCCGGCTCCGTGGAATCGGGCGCCGTCCGCGACGCACTGGCCGACACCTCCGCGGTCTATACCTGCGTCACCGGCACGTTCTCTCTGGACTCCACCGGTACGCCGGTCAAGGGCGCGCCCATCATCTCCTTTGCCGCCGGAACGGACGACGCCGGAAAGCCCGCAGTCGTCACCTCTCTGGTGGACGTGATGCAGGCTTCCGATCTGGAGGCGTAAGGCACAGTCCCACATATCGACTCTGCAAGGCGGCAGGGGCGGCGCTCCTGTGTGAGCAGACCGCCCCCGCCGCCATTTTCTAAGAGAAAAGAAAGGGGAACCCCTATGAGTACGTTCATTCAAACCATGATCGTGGGGCTGCGGCTGGGGAGCATTTACGCGCTGGTTGCCCTTGGCTACACCATGGTCTACGGCATCATCCGCCTCATCAACTTCGCCCACGGTGACTTTATCATGGTGGGCGGCTACACCATGATCTTCTCCGTGCCGCTGGCCCTGTCTCTGGGGCTCCCGGCGTGGGCTGCGGTCATCGCCGCCGTAGCGGTGTGCGCGCTGGTAGGCATGGGCACGGAGCTGATCGCTTACCGTCCCGTCCGCAAAACCGGCACCAACATGACCGCCCTCATCACCGCCATCGCCATGAGCCTGCTGCTTGAAAATCTGGCGCAGGCCATCCCCGCCATCGGCCCCAACCCCAAGGTGGCCAGCCAGATCTTCGCCGCGGGCGGCGTGGATCTGGGCGGCGTCACCATGGAGTACACCACCATTCTCACCATCGTGATCGGCGCGTGCGTGTGCGCGGCGCTGTACCTGTTCACCCAAAAGACCCGTCTGGGCCGGGCCATGCGGTGCGTGGCGGAGGACAAATCCGCCGCTACCCTCATGGGCATCAACGTCAACCACACCATCCTCTCCACCTTCGCCATCGGTTCCGGCCTTGCGGCGGTGGCGGCGCTGATGTACATGGCGCAGTACCCCAAGATCTACACCACCATGGGCGCGCTGCTGGGGCTGAAGGCTTTCGTTGCCGCCGTTCTGGGCGGGATCGGCATTCTGCCCGGCGCGATGCTGGGCGGGATCGTCATCGGTCTGGTGGAGTCCTTCTCCACTACCTACATCTCCTCCAGCATGGCGGACACCTTCGTGTTCCTGATCCTCATCGTCGTTCTGGTCATCAAGCCCGCCGGTATTCTGGGCAAGAATGTGGGGGAGAAAGTATGAAAAAGAACAAAACCGCGCAGGGCTGCCTCGTCAACGCCGTCGTGGTGGCGGTCCTGTTCGCCGGGGCGCAGGCGCTGACCGCCGCCCTCGGCTCCACCAACGGCTTCAAGCTGGTGGCCGCGCCGTGCCTTTGGCAGTGCTGCTACCTGGTGATCCTCGCCGCGTCGCTGAATCTGGTGCTGGGCTTCCTCGGCCAGCTCTCGCTGGGCCACTGCGGTTTCATGGCCATCGGCGCGTATGCCGCCGCGCTCATCAGCCTTGCCTGCGAGCGGGCGGGCGTGTTCTCCGACAAGAAGGACGCGATGTTTCTGGTCGTTCTGATCGGCTGCATCCTGGCGGCGGGCCTGCTGTCCGCGCTGGTGGGGCTGCTGGTGGGCATCCCCGCCCTGCGGCTCAAGGGCGACTATCTGGCCATCATCACGCTGGGCTTCGGCATGATTATCGTCAACATCATCAACAACCTCCCCTTCTGCGGGCAGGACGGCCTGAGCGAAGGCTCCGCCTCCGCGTCGCTGTACAAGAGTGGGCTGGGCTTCGGCACCAAGGCCAAGGTCTCGTTTTTGTGGGTCGCCATCCTGACGGCTATTGTCTGCATGGCCATGATGTTCCTGTTCATCCGTTCCAAGTACGGCCGGGCCATCAAGGCCATCCGGGACGATGAAATCGCCGCCTCCGCCTCCGGCATCAACGTCTCGTTCTACAAGATCCTGACGTTCGTTTACTCCGCGTTCTTCGCGGGCGTGGCTGGGGCGCTGTACGCCTGCGCCAACGCCACGCTGTCCACCTCCTCCTTCGCCTTTACCAACGGCGGCATCCTCAACTCCACCTTCGTGGTGGTCATGGTGGTGCTGGGCGGCATGGGTTCCCTCACCGGCTCCGCCGTGGCAGCGGTGGTAATGTTCCTTGTGAACTACCAGATCAAAAACGGCGCGTGGGTCGCGCTGCTGCCTGCGGCGGTGCAGGGCGTGTTCACCTATCCCATGCTGGTGTACGCCGTGGTGCTGATCGTGGTGATCCTGTTCCGGCCCAGAGGAATCTTCGGCACCTACGAGTTCTCGCTCATCAATCTCCCGGCGGATCTCAAGCGCTTCCGCGCCGGAAAGGCCGCCGAGAAGGCGGAGAGAAAGGGGGTCCGCGCCCATGCCTGAGACGAAGGAGAGAAAGCCCGTGCTGGAGACCCGCAAGCTAGGCATCAGCTTCGGCGGGCTGAAGGCCGTGCAGGATTTCAACATCCAGATCTACCCCGGTGAGCTGATCGGCCTGATCGGCCCCAACGGCGCCGGCAAGACCACCGTTTTCAATATGCTCACCGGCGTGTACGTCCCCACGGAGGGGACCGTGATGCTCAACGGCGTGCCGCTGAACGGAAAGAAGGCCCATCAGTTCGTGGCGGCGGGCGTGGCCCGCACGTTCCAGAATATCCGCCTGTTCCGCCAGATGAGCGTGATCGAAAACGTGAAGGCGGCGTTCACCAAGGACATCGGCTACAACTTTCTGGACGCCACGCTGCGCACGCCCAAGTTCTGGCGCATCGAGCAGGAGCTGACGGACAAGGCCATGGACCTTTTGGAGATCTGCCATCTGGCGGACAAGGCGGAGCTTCCCGCCGCCAGCCTGCCCTACGGCCAGCAGCGCAAGCTGGAGATCGCCCGGGCGCTGGCCACGGACATGAAGGTGCTGCTGCTGGACGAGCCGGCCGCCGGCATGAACCCCACGGAGACGGCGGAACTGCTGGAGTGCATCAACACCATCCGGGACCGGTTCGGCATTGCCATTCTGCTCATCGAGCACGATATGTCGCTGGTCATGAACGTGTGCGAGCGCATTCAGGTCATCGACTACGGGCAGACCATCGCGTCGGGGCTTCCCGCCGAGATCGCCTCGAACCCGCGGGTCATCGCCGCCTATCTGGGCGAATAAGGAGGGACAACGAGATGCTGGAACTCAAGGATCTGAACGTTTTTTACGGCGCGATCCACGCCCTCAAGGGCGTCTCCCTCACCGTGGGAGACGGGGAGCTGGTCTCCCTGATCGGCGCCAACGGCGCGGGCAAGACCACCACGCTGCACACCATCTCCGGCCTGCTGCACGCATCCTCCGGCTCCGTCACGCTGGACGGCGCGGACCTTCAGAAGGTGGCCCCCAACACGGTCATCAATCTGGGCCTTGCCCACGTTCCCGAGGGGCGGCACGTCTTCGCCCGCATGAGCGTGGAGGAAAACCTGCTGATGGGCGCCTACATCCTCCGGGATCAGAAGAAGATTGCCGCGAATCTGGACATGGTCTATCAGCACTTCCCCCGCCTGCGGGAACGCCGCCGCCAGATGGCCGGAACGCTCTCCGGCGGTGAGCAGCAGATGCTGGCCACCGGCCGGGCGCTGATGACCGATCCCAAGATCGTCCTGATGGACGAGCCGTCCATGGGCCTCTCGCCCCTGCTGGTCAAGGAGATCTTCGCCATCATTCAGGAGCTGCACAAAAGCGGCATCACCATTCTGCTGGTGGAGCAGAACGCCAAAATGGCGCTGGCCGTCAGCGACCGGGCCTATGTTCTGGAGACGGGGACCATCTCCATGGAGGGTCCCGCCGCGGAGCTGGCCGCGGACGACCGGGTCCGCCGGGCGTATCTTGGCGCATGACGCGCAGGGAGGGAAAAAGCATGGAGCGATTCATCATTACCGTGGCCCGGGAGACGGGCAGCGGCGGGCTCAACATCACCCGCAAGCTGGCCGACGCGCTGGGGCTGCCCTACTATGACCGGGACCTGCTGCGCAAGGCGTCGGAGGTCAGCGGCATCCACGAGCGGCTCTTCGGCGCGGCGGACGAGCGCATCGGCCTGCGGGAGATGCTCTCCGCCGCAGAGAAGGTATACACCGGCGAGATCCTGCCGCCGGACAGCGACGATTACATCTCCACCCGGAACCTGTTCAGCTTTCAGGCCAAGATCATCAAGGAGCTGGCCGAGACAGAGAGCTGCATCATTCTGGGCCGCTGCGCCAACTATCTGCTGGAGGACCGGCCCAACGTGCTGCGGGTGTTCATCCACGCGCCGCTGGAGGCCCGTCTGGCCCGGGTCGCGTCCTACTCGCTGGCATGGAGCCAGCACGAGGTGGCCCGGTACATCCGGGTGGAGGACAAGCGCCGCGCGGCGTACTACCACTACTACACCGGCGAGGAGTGGCGGGATGCCGCCGGATACGACCTCTCTCTGGACTCTCAGAAGCTGGGCGAGGACGGCTGCGTGGAGCGCATCCGTCAGGCGCTGTCCCTATATGTGAAATGAACGCAGAAACGCTGCGGCCGAGGAGCTTCCTCAGCCGCAGCGTTTTGTTTCTTCCGGCGCTTCCCGCCGCGGGGCGGGGCCGGTTTCCCGGCGCGGGCGGTCAGTGGCCCTTGTGCTTTTCCCTGCGCTTTTCCTCCCGCAGGGCAAACTGCCGTTCCTTTTCCTCCTCCCGCTGCCGACGGGAGCGGGTCCTGCGGGCCAGCTTTCCCTCCTCCTGCTGGAGCTTGAGGGCCTGCTGGGCCTTGGTCCCGGCGGGCGCGGTCCGTTCCAGCTCCCGCTGGATGCGGCGCTGCATCCGCTTGGGATTTACGCGCCGCTCCTGTGTCTGCTCCGTCTCCAGCGCGGGGCTGAAGCGCAGACGGCTCCACTGGGCCAGCAGGAAGGCGTACACCTCATAGTCCTTCGGCTCCGCGCCGAAAACGATGCGGCTGACCTCATAGCGTCCGCCGTCCTCCCGCTCGTACAGTCCGACCCAGAACGGGTCCTCAAAGTATACCGTCAGTCTGGAGCTTGCCATAGCCGTTTCCTCCTTTAAAAATACGCTTCCGCAAGGAACGGACAACCAAAGGAGGCAGGTTACTGATACCCGTGCGGGTACTCCCGGACTACCTACCGGGACGTGTTTTTATCCTTGCGATATGCTGTTGTATGCTGCGCGGCGGTCAGACGCCGCAGGCCGCTTCCAGCAGCGCGATGAGCTGCTCCCGGCCCGTGCCCTTTTCGGCGGAGAACGGAACCAGCGGCTCGTCGTCCGCCAGCTCCAGCGTCTGGCGGATCAGCGCCAGATTCGGCTCCACCTCCCGGGGCTTGAGCTTGTCCAGCTTGTTGGCCGCCACAATCTCCGGGCAGCCGCTCTCGCGGAACCAGTTGTGCATGGTCACGTCGTCCGCCGTGGGCTTGTGGCGGGCGTCCACGATCAGAACGCCCACGGTCAGAATGCCGCCCTCGTCCTGAAAGTACCGCTCCATCAGGCGGCCCCAGCGCTCCTTCTCGGCGCGGCTGACCTTGGCGTAGCCGTACCCCGGAAGGTCCACCAGCCATGCCCGGCCGTCCACCTTGAAATAGTTGATCTGGGTGGTCTTGCCCGGCGTCGCGCCCACATAGGCCAGATTCTTCCGGCCCGCCAGGCGGTTGATGACCGAGGACTTGCCCACGTTGGACCGGCCCGCAAACGCCATCTGCGGAAGCCCGTCCCGCAGGAAGTCCCGCGGGTCCGCCGCGGCGCGGACAAACTCCGCTTTCGTGAAATTCAAAAGGCGCGTCCTCCTCTCCTTGCTCCGGCGGCGCGGCTCACTGGCGCAGCGTGTCCTGTCCGCCCTCGCTCCGGGCGGGGGCAAACGCCGCCAGCGGCTCCGCCGTCTCCGGCTTTGCCGGTTCGGCGGCCGCCTTTTTCTTCTTTTTCTCCGCCGGACACAGCGCGCGGCTGAGCACCTCGTCCACGTTCGTGACGGGGACGAACTCCAGCGCGGCGCGGACCGTCTGGTCGATCTGCTCCAGATCCCGGACGTTGTCCTGCGGGATGAGCACCGTTCCGATGCCGTTGCGCAGCGCCGCCATGGTCTTTTCCTTCAGCCCGCCGATGGCCAGCACCCGGCCCCGCAGGGTGATCTCCCCCGTCATGGCGAGACCGGCCCGCACCTTCCGCCCGGTCAGGGCGGAGCACAGCGCGGTGGCGATGGCAATGCCGGCGGAGGGGCCGTCCTTGGGCACCGCGCCCTCCGGGAAGTGGATGTGGATGTCCGTGTTCTTGTAAAACTCCGGGTCGATCTCATAGCGGTCGGTCCGGCTGCGCAGGCAGCTCAGCGCCGCCTGAGCGGACTCCTTCATCACGTCGCCCAGATTGCCGGTCAGCTCCAGCTTTCCGGTGCCGGGCATGACGTTGACCTCCACCTCGAGGATCTCGCCGCCCACCTCGGTCCAAGCAAGGCCGTTGACCACGCCGACCTCCTCCCGCTCGGCGTGGAGCGCCGGGGGATAGGGCGACATATCCAGCAGCTCCGGCAGGTCCTTTTCCTCCACGGTCAGGCGCTTGACGCCGCCGGTGAGGATCTGCATATCCGCCTTGCGGCACAGGGCCGCCACCCGCCGCTCCAGCACGCGCACGCCGGACTCCCGGGTGTAGTCCCGGATCAGCGCCCGGAGCGCGCCGTCGTCCACCCGGAGCTGCGTCTTTTTCAGCCCGTGTTCCTTAAGCTGCTTGGGCAGCAGATGGTTTTTCACGATCTGCAGCTTTTCCTCATCGGTATAGCTGCCCAGCTCGATGACCTCCATCCGGTCCAGCAGGGGCCGAGGGATCGTCTCCGTGGTGTTGGCGGTGGTGATGAACATGACATGGCTCAGGTCCACCGGGATCTCCATGAAGTGGTCCCGGAAGGCGCAGTTCTGCTCGCTGTCCAGCACCTCCAGCAGCGCCGCGGCGGGATCGCCCCGGTAATCGCTGCCCAGCTTGTCGATCTCGTCCAGCAGCAGCAGCGGATTCATGGACTTGCTGCGGCTGATGGCCTCGATGATGCGGCCGGGCATGGAGCCGATGTACGTTTTGCGGTGGCCGCGGATGTCCGCCTCGTCCCGCACGCCGCCCAGACTCAGCCGGGCCAGCTTGCGGTTGAGGGCCTTGGCCACGCTGATGGCGATGGAGGTCTTGCCCACGCCCGGCGGGCCGACCAGACAGAGGATCTGCCCCCGCCCCTCCGGGTTCATCTGCCGGACGGCGATGGTCTCCAGAATGCGCCGCTTCACCTTTTCCAGACCGAAGTGGTCTTTGTCCAAAATCTTTCTGGCAGCCTCCACGTTCAGCCGCTCCCGCGTCCGGGTGTTCCACGGCATTTCCAGACACACGTCCAGATACCCGCGGATCACCGCGCTCTCCGCGCTGGTGTAGGGCTGCTTGGACAGCTTATCCACCTCCTTGAGAAGGTGGCTCTCCGTCTCCTCCGGCAGACCGAGACGCAGGATGCGGGCGCGGTAATCGTCCAGCTCCTCGTCCCCATCGTCCGTCTCGCCCAGCTCGCCCTGCATCACCCGGATCTGGGTGCGCAGGATCTGCTCCCGCTGGGACCGGGCAAGCTGGGAGCGGACCTTGTCCTCCATCTCGCCCTCAAAGGCCAGCACGTCGTTCTCCCGCGCCAGAAACTCGTTGAGCTTGCGCAGGCGGATATAGGGCGACGGCTCCTCCAGAATGCTCTGCCGCTCCTCCGTCCGCAGACGGATGTTCTGGGCCAGAAAATCCGCCAGATACCCCGGATCGCGGCACTCCTGCACCTGCGTCTTTATCTCGTCCGGCAGACCGGAGACCCGTCCGGCGTACTCGTCGAACAGGACCGCAGTCTGGCGCAGCAGCGCCTCCGTCCGGGCGGAGCGCAGGAACGCCTCGCTCTCCTTCTGCTCCGGCAGCGCCTCCACGTTGGCCTGCAGAAACGGCTCGGACTGCCACAGGCGCTTCATCCGCGCCCGGCGGCCGCCCTCCACCATCACGCGCACGCTCCCCTCGGACACGCGCAAGACCTGCGTGATGTGGGACACCGTGCCCACCCGGTACAGGTCCTTTTCCTCCGGCACCGCCGTTCCCAGCTCCTTCTGCGTGACCAGAAAGATCTCCTGATCCGTCTCCATCGCGCGGCTGAGCGCGGCGATGGAGATGGGGCGCTCCACGTCGAAAGTCAGGTCCATATGCGGAAACACCGTCAGGCCCCGCAGGGCCAGAACGGGAATATTCCAAGTTGTCAGCTCCATGGTCGGGTTCCTTTCTTTTACTGAAAGAGGGGAGACGCGCCGCGTCTCCCCTCTCTTTGCGTCAGGCAGCGGCTGCTCAGGATGCGGAAGCCGGCGCGCTGCCGGGCAGCTCCGGCTTTTCGGCGCCGCTCCGCTTTACCGCGTGGCCGGCGCGCCGTCCGCTGTTCCAGGTCAGGACGGGCTTTTCCGTCCCCTCCACGCAGCCGCGGGTGATCGTCACCTTCTCGATCGTGGGATCGGAGGGCACGTCGTACATGATCTGCGTGAGCATGGACTCCATCACCGCCCGCAGGCCACGGGCGCCGATATTGCGCTCGATGGCCTTGTCGGCCACGGCCTCCAGCGCCTCCTGCTCAAAGACCAGCTCCACGTCGTCAAAGTCCATCAGCTTCTGATACTGCTTGACCAGCGCGTTCTTCGGCTCCGTCAGGATGCGCACCAGATCCTCCCGCGTCAGGGAGTTGAGCGTGGCGATGACCGGCAGGCGGCCCACCAGCTCCGGAATCAGGCCGTACTTCAGGATGTCGTGGGGCTGCACGTTGGAGAGGATGCGGTTCATGTCCCGGTCCTTCTTCCCCTCGATCTTCGCGCCGAAGCCGATGCTCTTCTGGTCCATGCGCTGCTCGATGATCTTGTCCAGACCGTCGAACGCGCCGCCGCAGATAAAGAGGATGTTCTTGGTGTTGACCTGAATGAATTCCTGATGGGGATGCTTGCGTCCGCCCTGAGGCGGCACGTTTGCCATCGTCCCCTCCACGATCTTCAAAAGCGCCTGCTGCACGCCCTCGCCGGACACATCCCGGGTGATGGAGACGTTTTCGCTCTTGCGGGCGATCTTGTCGATCTCGTCCACGTAGATGATGCCCCGCTCGGCCCGCTCCACGTCGAAATCCGCCGCCTGTAAAAGCCGCAGCAGGATGTTCTCCACGTCGTCGCCCACGTAGCCGGCCTCGGTCAGGGTGGTGGCGTCCGCGATGGCAAAGGGGACCTTGAGAATGCGGGCGAGGGTCTGGGCGAACAGCGTCTTGCCCGAGCCGGTGGGGCCGAGCATCAGGATGTTGCTCTTTTGCAGCTCCACCCCGTCGTCGTCCCCGGCGCAGATGCGCTTATAGTGGTTGTAGACCGCCACGGAGAGGGCGATCTTCGCCTCGTCCTGTCCGATCACATACTGATCCAGAACGCCCTTAATCTCCTGCGGCGTGGGCAGCTTGTCCGGAAGCTCCTCCAGCTCGGGAGAGCCGGATTCCTCAAAGCCGTCGTTGAGAATGCTCATGCAAAGCTGCACGCATTCGTCGCAGATCCGCACGCCCGGTCCCTGGATCATGCGGTGGACCTGCTGCTCATGCTTGCCGCAGAAGGAGCAGCGAAGCGTCCTTTTGGCGTCGTCGTTCATGGTAATACCTCGGTTCTGTTTTTTCGCGCTTCAGGCGGCTCAGTGGTTCGTGATGATCTTGTCGATCAGGCCGAACTCCTTGGCCTCGGCGGCGGACATGAAGTTGTCCCGCTCGCAGGCGGCGGTGACTTCCTCCACGGTCCGGCCCGTGTTCTCCGCCATGATGCGGTTCATGCGCTTTTTGATGATCTCCAGCCGCTTGAGATGGATAGCCATATCGGTGATCTGGCCCTGCGTTCCGGCGGAGGGCTGGTGGATCATGATCTCGGCGTTGGGCAGAGCGATGCGCTTGCCCTTGGCGCCGGAGCTGAGCAGGAACGCGGCCATGCTGGCGCACATGCCCACGCAGACGGTGGACACGTCGCACTTGACGTACTGCATGGTGTCGTAAATGGCCATGCCGTCGGTCACGGAGCCGCCGGGGCTGTTGATATAGAGCTGAATGTCCTTGTCGGGGTCCTGCGCCTCCAGATACAGCAGCTGCGCCACGACCAGACTGGCGGTGGTGGCGTTGACCTCCTCGCCCAGAAAGACGATGCGGTCGTTGAGCAGGCGGGAAAAAATGTCGTAGGACCGTTCGCCCCGGTTGGTCTGCTCCACTACATAGGGTACTAAGCTCATTGGTAAAACCTCCATTTGAAACCGGATTTCCGGAAGATCGGACCGCAGCACGGCGCGCCGCGCCGTCCGCCTAGAAACATTCTCTCATGATACCACAGGCACCATGAGAGAATGTGTCGAATCTGTGAAATGTATCGGTCCGAATTATTCTTCCGTCTTCTTGGCGGTCTTCTTGGCGGCCGGCTTCTTGGCGGGCTTCTCCTCGCCGTCCTCAGCCTTGGCGGTCTTCTTGGCGGCGGTCTTCTTGGCGGGCTTTTCCTCGCCGTCCTCGGCCTTGGCCGTCTTCTTGGCCGCGGTCTTCTTGGCGGGCTTCTCCTCGCCGTCCTCGGCCTTCTTCTCCGCCTTGGGGGCGGTGGCCGTGGCGCTCTCGGTCACGATGCTGATGGCCTTGCGGGTGCTGAGCTGATCCTTCACCTGCTGGGCGGGGAGATACTTCTTCACATTCTCCAGCTCGATGTTGTACTGCTCGGCCATCTTCTTGTACTCTTCCTCCACTTCGTCGTCGGAGATCTCGATGTTCTCCTCCTTGATGATGGCGGCCAGAGCCAGATCCAGACGCACCTGACGCAGAGCGGGCTCCTTGGCGTCGGCCAGCAGCTTCGCCTCGTCCATGCCGGTCATCTTCAGATACTGGTCATAGGGGATGCCCTGCTGCATGATCTGATTCTTGAAGTTGTCGAGGAAGCGGTGGGCCTGGGCGTCCACCATAGCGTCGGGCACGTCGGCGGTGATGTTCTCCGCCACCTGCTCCATCAGCTTGTCCTCAAAGGTGCGCTGCGCGGCTTCCTCGCGCTCCTCGGTGATCTTCTTCTTCAGGTCGGCTTTCAGATCCTTGAGCGTGTCGAACTCGCTGACGTCCTTGGCGAACTCGTCGTCCATGGCGGGAACGTCCTTCTCCTTGACCTCGTGGACCTTGACCTTAAAGACCACGGCCTTGCCGGCCAGGTCCTCGTGGTAATCCTCGGGGAAGGTGATGTCGATGTCCTTCTCCTCGCCGGCCTTCATGCCGACGACCTGCTCCTCAAAGCCGGGGACAAAGCTGCCGCTGCCCAGCTCCAGGCTGTGGTTCGTGCCCTTGCCGCCGTCAAAGGGCTTGCCGTCCAGGAAGCCCTCAAAGTCAATCACGGCCACGTCGCCGTTTTTCGCCTCGCGGTCCACGGACACCAGACGGGTGTTGCGGTCGGCCATCTCCTTGAGCCGGTCGTCCACGTCGGCGGCGGTGACCTTAGCCGGGGTCTTGGGGGCTTTCAGGCCCTTGTAAGCGCCCAGCTTCACCTCGGGGTAAACGGGAACGCTGGCCTTGAAGGTGAAGCCGTCCTTCGTGACCTCGCCCTCCAGCTCAACCTGCGGATAGCCCACCACGTCCAGCTGCTTTTCCGTCACCGCGGCTTCATAGGCGTCCGGCATGGCGATATTGACCGCTTCCTCGTAAAAGACCTCCGCGCCGTACATCCCCTCAATGATCTTGCGGGGGGCCTTGCCCGGACGGAAGCCCGGCACGTTGATCTTCTTGCGCAGCTTCTGATACGCCTTTACGATGGCAGCCTCAAATTCCTCCGCGCTGACCTCCACGGTCAGGGCGACGATACTTTTTTCCTGATTCTCGCAGTTTTTCACGTTCATATTGTTTACTCCTCCGTTCATGACCGGTACAGGCCGGTACATTTCCTTATCATAGCAGATAAATGTTTAAAAATCCACACTTTTTTCCGCTATTCGCAGATTTTTTTTGGGACGAAGCCCAGATAGTCCGCAGAGATCAGGGAAAAGGACGTTCCGTCCCGCTCCCCCTCGAGCCGGCGGCGGATCACCGGCCCGTGCAGATGCCCGTAAAAACAGGCTCGGACCCGGTATTTTTTCAGCAGGGCCAATATCTCCGGGCACTCATAGCCCTGATACAGCGGCGGATAGTGGAGAAAACACAGGATGGGCCGCTCCCCCGCCGCCCGCAGAGAGGTCTCCAGCCGCATGACCTCGCGGTTGAGGACCTTGGCGTCCGGCGGCTTCTGATTCTCCTCCTGAAACCAGCCCCGGGTGCCGCAGAGCGCGTAGTCCCCGTAAAAATGACAGTTGTTATGCAGAAAGTCAAAGGACTTCAAGCCCTTTTCCGCAAAAAATCCATTCATTTTATTGACGGTGGACCACCAGTAGTCGTGATTCCCCTTCAGCAGCAGCTTTTTCGCCGGGAACCGGTCCAGAAAGCGGAAGTCCGCCTCCGCCTCCGCCATGTCGATGCCCCACGAGGTATCCCCCGCCAGCAGGAGCGTGTCCTCCGCCGTCAGGGCGGAGAGGGACGCTTCAATGCGGTTGACATAATTATGCCATGCCTCGCCGAACACCTCCATGGACTTGTTCGCCGTGAGCGAAAGGTGCAGATCTCCGATCGCGTACAGGGCCATGCCAGCCCTCCTATCCCGTTAGATTTGGCCGGACGGCTCAGACGAGGAACGCGCGGACGGCGTCCGGCATTTCCTCCTTCGTCCGGGTCTGGTCGAAGCGGCGCGCCTTTTCCCGCAGCGCCGCCAGACGCCACGGCGCGCTCCGGCCCGTGACATACTGGAGCTGGTCGATCAGCTCCACGCCCTCACCCTGAGGCGCTTCGCCGATGGCCGTCAGCACGCTGGCGCAGAACTTGAACGGCGAGGCGGTGGAGAGGAAAACGGAGGGCGTCTTGTCGCCGGTGGCCGCCCGGTACTGGCGCAGCACGTCCGCCGCCACGGCGGTGTGGGGGTCGATGAGATAGCCCCGCTCGGCATAGCTCCGGGCGATGGCGGCGGATGTGGCCTCCTCGCCGCAGGAGCCGGCCCAGAACAGCTCGCGGATCTGGGAGAAAATGCCGTCGTCCACCCGGTAGCTGCCGCTCATGGCCAGCTGGTCCATGTAATCGCGCACCTTTCCGTCGTCCCGTCCGCTCAGGTCGAACAGCAGCCGCTCCAGATTGGAGGAGATCAGGATGTCCATGGACGGACTCATGGTGTTGTAGAAGGTGCGGTTGCGGTCATAGGTGCCGGTGGTCAGGAACTCGGTCAGCACATCGTTTTTGTTGGACGCGCAGATGAGCTTCCCCACCGGCAGGCCCATCTTCCGCGCGTAATAGCCCGCCAGAATGTCGCCGAAGTTGCCCGTGGGGACGCAGAAGTTCAGCTTCTCGCCCATGCGCAGGCGGCCGTCCCGGACCAGATCGCAGTACGCGGAGATGTAGTACACCACCTGCGGCAGGATGCGGCCCCAGTTGATGGAGTTGGCGGAGGAGAGGAAATAGCCCCGTCCGTCCAGCTCGGCGCGCAGCGCCTCGTCGGAGAAAATGCGCTTCACGCCGCTCTGCGCGTCGTCAAAATTGCCCACCACGGCGCAGACGCTGACGTTTTCGCCCCGCTGGGTGACCATCTGGGCCTCCTGCACGGCGGACACGCCGTCCTTGGGGTAAAAGGTCAAAATTTTGGTCTGCTCCACGTCGGCAAAGCCCTCCATGGCAGCCTTGCCGGTGTCGCCGGAGGTGGCGGCCAGAATGCAGGCCGTCCGCGTCTCGCCGGTCTTTTTCAGCGCGGCGGAGAGGAGCTGAGGCAGCATCTGGAGCGCCAGATCCTTGAACGCGGAGGTGGGGCCGTGCCACAGCTCCAGACAGTAGGTCGCCGCGTCCAGCATTTTCACCGGGGCGACGGCCCGGGTGTCGAACCGGTCGGGACCGTAGGCCCGGCGGGCGAACTCCGCCAGCTCGTCAGCGGAGTAATCCTCCAGATACAGACCCATGATCCGCGCCGCCCGCTCCTGATAGGTCATGGGCAGCATAGCGGTCAGGTCCTCCTGCGTAAGCGCCGGGAACGTCTCCGGCGTCAGAAGTCCGCCGTCCCGGCTCAGCCCCTGCTTCACGGCCTGCGCCGCGCTGAGAGAGACCGCGGTGTCCCGCGTGCTGTAATACTTCATAGTGATTCCTCCTGTTCACTGGATATCGGCCGCGCCGCGGCCTTATTCAAACGCATTTTCCAGATATTCCACCCGCAGGGCGCCCTGCTCCTCGTAGACCTCGGCCACATCGAACCGGGCAGGCTCGTCCAGCTCCCGGACGCTCATGTACAGCGCGGCGGCCCTGCGCAGTCGCTCCTGCTTGCGCCCGTCCACATACTCCCGCGGAAGCCCCACGGTCAGGTTGCCCCGCAGCTTGACCTCCACAAAGCAGAGAAGCCCCGTCCGGTCCCGGGCGATCAGGTCAAGCTCGCCGAACCGGCAGCGCCACTGGCTGGCCAGCAGCGTATAGCCCCGTTGGCGCAGCCAGCGGGCCGCCGCCGCCTCGCCCCGGTTCCCGGCGCTCCGGGCCGTCATGTCCGCCGCTCCCATTTTTTCAGGAAGCTGCGCCGGTGGGCCGGACAGGGGCCGTACCGGTCCAGCATTTCATAGTGGAGCTTCGTGCCGTAGCCCTTGTGCTTTGCGAACTGATACTGGGGGTACGCCGCGTCCAGCGTCCCGCACACGAACCGGTCCCGGCTCACCTTCGCCAGAATGGACGCCGCCGCGATGGACGCGCTCTTCCCGTCTCCGCCCACCACGGTCTCGTGGGGCGTCCGGACGGCGAACAGGCTCCCGTGGTCCCGGTCTCCGTCGATGAGCGCCATGTCCGGCGGCTCCGGCAGCCCGTCGATGGCAAGCTGCATGGCCTTCATGCGGGCGTTGAGGATGTCGATGCGGTCGATCTCCTCCGCCTCCACCCACGCCACGCTGTACGCCTCCGCCTCGGCGCAGATCCGGTCGAACAGCGCCTCCCGGCGCTTGGGGGACAGCTTTTTGGAGTCGTTCAGCCCCTCCAGCACCAGTCCCGGCGGCAGGATCACCGCCGCCGCGTACACCGGCCCGGCCAGCGGTCCGGCCCCGGCCTCGTCCACGCCGCACACCCGCCGGTATCCGGCGGAAAAGCACCGCTCCTCGATGCTCCACGGATGCTCCAGCTCAGGCATGGTCCGCCTCCTCCGGCGTCTCCAGCGAGAAGCGGCCCAGCTTTCCGCCCCGGAACTCGTCCAGCAGGATCTTGGCCATCCGCTCCGTGTCGATCTCGCCGCCCCGCATCACAAAGCCCCGGTTCTTCCCCGCCTTTTGCAGCAGGTCGTACCCGGAGTCCTCCGGTCCCGGCTCCAGCTTATACCGGGCGGTCAGCGCCGCAGGGTAGTGGGCGGCGAGATACGCCATCAGATTACAGGCAAGGCCCTCGATGTCCATGACCTCGTCCCGCACCGCGCCGGTGAACGCCAGATTCAGCCCCACGCTCTGATCCTCGAACTTGGGCCACAGGATGCCCGGCGTGTCCAGAAGCTCCAGCTCCCGGTCCACCGGCACCCACTGCTTGGCCCGGGTGACGCCGGGACGGTCCTCCGTCTTGGCCGTTTTCCGTCCGGCGATGCGGTTGATGAAGGTGGACTTTCCCACGTTGGGGACCCCCAGCACCATCACCCGGACGGTCCGCCCGGCCTGCCCCTTTTCCGCGTAGGCCCGCAGCTTGTCCGCCAGCAGCGTCCGCACCGCGGCGGAGAACCGCTCCACGCCGCCGCCGTCCTTCGCGCTGCACTCCAGCACCGCGCAGCCCCGGTCCCGGAAGTACGCGGCCCACCGCTTCGTCACGGCGGGGTCCGCCTGATCCGCCCGGTTGAGTACCACCAGCCGGGGCTTCCCCGCCGTCAGCTCGTCCACGTCCGGGTTGCGGCTGGAGACGGGGATGCGGGCGTCCAGCAGCTCGCACACCGCGTCCACGTTCTTCAGCTGCTCGGCGATCATCCGCCGGGTCTTGGTCATGTGGCCCGGATACCACTGGATCTTCATGTCCTGTCCGTTGTCCACGCGCAGTTTCCTCCTTGCTCCGCCGTCAGCGGATGGCTCCGATGCGGGACAGGTCCCGCTTCCCGCCGGCCTGATCCGGCCCCGGGTACAGCAGGAACACCGCCCTGCCGATCACATAGCCGGTATCCACCGTCCCAAGGCGGGCGTCCCGGCTGTCGTTGGAATGGTTGCGGTTGTCGCCCATCACGAAGATGGACCCCTCCGGCACGGTCAGCGGGAAGCGGGTCCCCTCCTCCCGGAAGGTCAGCTCATTGATATACGGCTCGTTGAGGAGCTTTCCGTCCACAAACACGGACCCGGTGGAAAAATCAATGTCCACCGTCTGGCCCCCCACCGCGATCACGCGCTTGACGATCGGCTCATCCAGAAAGCTGTCCTTGCGCAGCACCACGATGTCGCCCGGGCGGTACGCTCCCGCCAGCAGCCCCGCCGTCACGGCAAGGCGGTCGCCGTTTTGCAGCGTGGGGACCATGGAATGCCCGTCCACGCCGATCATTCGGACGGCGAAGGTGAACACCAGCACCACCGCCGTCACGGCGGACACCAGCGCCCGCACCCATTCGTACAGCTCCCGGCCCGCCGCCTGCGCGCCGTCCGCTTCGATCTTTTCCGCACTCGTCTCCATCCGCTCACCCGTCCGGCTCCGTTTTCCGTCCGCCGCGCGGCCCCGCCGGTCTCCGGCCCGGACTGCGCGGTTTTACCATCGTATTAGTATACCAAACGGAAGCGGAAAGAACAAGCCGCCGCAGCATGATTTTTCCCGATAAAAAGCGGAAGCCCCCGGCCGCGTTTCCGCAGCGCGGTGCGTTTGCGCCGCGGCCCGCCTGCCTTGCCCGTCCGCCTGCGCACCGCCGCCGAGGAAAGTCCGCGGTCCGTGCCTGCGCGCAGGCCCGAACAACGAAAAAAGGGAGGCTTTCGCCTCCCTTTTGCTGCGGATCAAAGCTTTTCCTTGACCTTGGCGCCCTTGCCCACGCGGTCGCGCAGGTAATAGAGCTTCGCGCGGCGGACCTTACCGCTGCGGGCGACCTCCACCTTGTCGATAGAGGGGGAATGAACGGGGAATACCTTCTCCACGCCCACGCCGTAAGAGATGCGGCGGACGGTGATGGTCTCCTCGATGCCGCCGTGCTTCTTGGCGATGACGGTGCCCTCGAAGACCTGAATACGCTCGCGGGAGCCTTCCTTGACCTTCACATGAACGCGGACGGTGTCGCCCACCTTCACCTGAGGGATTTCGCGCGCCAGCGCTTCCTTGTTCAGTTCCTTGATGAGATCCATGGATGTTTCCTCCTAAATTATAGGCGTTCATGCCGGTCTGATGCGCGGGATCTTCCCGTGCGCGGCAGAGGACCGCCCTTTATAGCCTGAATAGGATATCACATTTCTCCCCGGAATGCAAGCATTTTCTTCCGTCCGGGCCGGAAAACGCGGAATTGCGCCGCCTTACTTATCCAGCGGCTTCATGGTGGGGAACAGGATCACGTCCCGGATGGTGTCCGCGCCGGTAAAGAGCATCACCGCGCGGTCGATGCCCATGCCCATGCCGCCGGTGGGCGGCATACCGTATTCCAGCGCGTTGAGGAAATCCTCGTCCAGCATCTCCGTCTCGTCGTCGCCCCGCTCCCGCTGCTCCACCTGCTTTTCAAAGCGGCGGCGCTGGTCAATGGGGTCGTTCAGCTCGGAATAGGCGTTGCCCATTTCGCTGCGGCAGATGAAGAACTCGAACCGCTCCGTCAGCCGGGGGTCCGCCGGACTGCGCTTGGTCAGCGGGGACACCTCCACCGGGTACATGGTGATGAAGGTCGGCTGCACCAGATGCTCCTCCACCCTCTGGTCGAAGCAGGCGTACAGCGCGTTGCCCCACGTCTTTTCCGCAGCCTCCGCCAGCTCCACGCCCTTGGCCTTGGCGGCGGCCACGGCCTCGGCGTCGTCCGTGATGGCGTCAAAGTCGATGCCCACGTACTTCTTCACGGCCTCCACCATGGTCAGGCGGGGCCAGCCGGGAGTCAGGTCGATCTTCTCTCCCTGCCACTCCACCTCATAGGTGCCCAGATACTTCTGAGCAAAGGTGGTGTACACGCCCTCGGCAATATCCATCATGGTGTGGAAGTCCGCATAGGCCTGATACAGCTCCACGGTGGTGAATTCCGGGTTGTGCTTGGGGTCCATGCCCTCGTTGCGGAAGATGCGCCCGATCTCATACACCCGGTCCATGCCGCCCACGATCAGCCGCTTGAGCGGAAGCTCCGTGGCGATGCGCATATACATGTCGATGTCCAGCGTGTTGTGGTGGGTGATGAACGGGCGGGCGGCCGCGCCGCCGGCGATGGTGTTGAGAACGGGAGTCTCCACCTCGATATAGCCCATGTTGTCCAGATAGTCCCGCAGGTGCTTGATGAACTGGGAGCGGATGACGAAGTTGTTCTTCACCTCCGGGTTCACCATCAGGTCCACGTACCGCTGGCGGTAGCGCAGCTCCTTGTCCTGAAGGCCGTGGAACTTCTCCGGCAGGGGCAGCAGGGACTTGCTCAGAAGAATGATGTTCTTCGCCCGGACGCTCATCTCGCCCCGCTGGGTGCGGAACACCTCGCCCTCGACGCCCACGATGTCGCCGATGTCGTACTTCTTGAACTTCTTATAGACTTCCTCGTCCATCTCGTCCTGACGGGCGTAAAGCTGGATGCGGCCGTCCCGGTCCTGCAGGTCGCAGAAGCTGACCTTGCCCATGCCGCGCTTGCTCATCAGGCGGCCCGCCACCTTTACGGCGCGGCCCTCCATGGCATCGAAATTCTCCCGGATCTGGCGGCTGGTGGCGTCCCAGTCGAACCGGGTGCGCTGGAACGGGTCCTCCCCCGCCGCCTGCATCGCCGCCAGCTTCTCCCGGCGGACGCGGGTCTGCTCGCTCAGATCCTGCTCGGGCTGCTGGTTCGTCTTCTGTTCAGACATATCGTTCTCCTTACCGCTCGATCTTCTTGACCACATAGGTGATCTCACCGCTGGGGGCCTCCACCGTGACGGTCTGGCCCTCTTTCGCGCCCATCAGAGCCTTTCCGAAGGGGGACTCCTCGGAAATGATGCCGTTCATGGGGTCGGACTCCTGAGAGCCGACGATCTTGTACGCCTTGGGCAGCACGTTGCCCTGCGCGTCCGCCACCGTGACCTTGCAGCCGATGGTCACCGTGTCGTTGTCCGCCGCGCTCTCGTCCACAACCACGGCGTGCTGCAGGACCTCCTCCAGCTCCGCGATGCGGGAGTAGAGCTTGCCCTGCTCGTTTTTCGCCTCGTCATACTCGCTGTTCTCGCTCAGATCGCCGAAGCCGCGGGCGATCTTGATCTGCTCGGCCACCTCGTCGCTACGGGTGGTCTTGAGATAGTTCAGCTCGTCCTGCAGCTCGTCCAGACGGGTCTGACTCATTCTGTATTCGTTGCTCATCGGTCCATGTCCTTTCTGCTCCCTGAAATTCCCTATGGCGTCCATAGGCGGGACGGAATCATCATGACATTCTATTGTAGAGTCTCCGGCGGGCAATGTCAAGCCGCTTTGCGGGGACTGCCGGGATGCTCCCGGCGGTCCCCGCGTTTTCCGGTGCGCGCGCAGGCCGCTTTACTGCGGCTTGACGATCAGGTTGATGAGACGGTTTTTGACGTAGATCGTCTTGACGATCTGCATCCCCGCCGTGGCCTTGGCCACCTTGTCCACCGCCAGTGCGGCTTCCCGGACGGTCTGCTCGTCGCTGTCCGCGGGCAGGACCACGGTGCCCTTCAGCTTGCCGCCCACCTGAACGGCCATCTCCACGGTGGACGCGGCGGTCTTGGCCTCGTCGAACGCGGGCCACGGATTCTGGCAGGCCATCTTGCCGGTCATCTTGGCAAAGCCCAGATCCTCCCACAGCTCCTCTACGATGTGGGGCGCGAAGGGAGAGAGCAGCAGCAGCAGGTACTTCAGGTCGCCCCGGCTGACGCCGTTGGCGTAGAACTCGTTGACCATGGTCATCATGGCGGAGATGGCGGTGTTCATCTTCAGCTCGTCGATGTCCTCGGTCACCTTCTTGATGGTCCGGTGGATCACCGCCTCGTTGGCGGGAGTGACCTCATAGCTCTCCGACGCGGACTCGGCCAGATTCCACACGCGGTCGAGGAAGCGCTTGGAGCCCTTCACCGCCTCGTTGGACCAGGTGACGGCCTTTTCAAAGTCGCCGATGAACATGATGTGCAGGCGCATGGTGTCCGCGCCGTACTGATCGACGATGTCGTTGGGGTTGACCACGTTGCCGCGGGACTTGGACATCTTTTCGCCGCCCTCGCCCAGGATCATGCCGTGGCTGGTGCGCTTCTGATACGGCTCCTTGGTGGGGACCACGCCGATGTCGTAGAGGAACTTGTGCCAGAACCGGGAGTAGAGCAGATGGAGCGTGGTGTGCTCCATGCCGCCGTTGTACCAGTCCACCGGGGACCAGTACTCCAGCGCCTCCTTGGAGGCCAGCGCCTTGTCGTTGTGGGGGTCCATATAGCGCAGGAAATACCAGCTCGAGCCGGCCCACTGGGGCATGGTGTCCGTCTCCCGCTTGGCGGGGCCGCCGCAGCAGGGGCAGGTGGTGTTGACCCAGTCGGT
>CAKTMK010000034.1 GCA_934574045.1 uncultured Oscillibacter sp.
TAGGAGCAAAGAACGACATAATAAAAAAGACCGGAGCATCCGCCTGTGCGAATGCTCCGGTCTGCAATCAGAGTTTGTATAAATTCTCGATAAATTCGGCATCGCGGATAATCTACGATCTGCCTGAGTTCAAGCTGATAGTCTGCCATAGGCGGCCTCCTGTCTGTTTCGGTTGGCGAAATATGTTGATAGATAAGGGAATTTGTGTAGTATAGCCTTATCAAAGGTCAAGAATGTATTGTGTTAATTGAACATCATCAGGGGCCATGGCCGCGCCCATGTTGTTCACGTCCGTGATCCCCTTGTCCACGATCCGCCCGCAGGTCACGTGGGTGACGTACGGGCCGCTGCCCTCCCGCCCCAGCACGCAGCAGCCCGCGGCGGTGGCGGTCCACTGGGCGGTGGGGGTGCGCTGGTTGCCGTAGGGCACCGGCATACGGTACTGCCGCTCCGCCGTGCAGAAGTGGGAGGAGGTGACGGCGGCGGCCCGCTGGGCAAAGCCGCCGTCGATGGTCATGGCCGCCAGCGCCAGCGATTCGCCCATGGTGGAGCAGGCGCCGTACAGCCCGAAGAAGGGGATGTTGAACTCCCGCAGGCCGAAGGACGAACCGATGCACTGATTCAAAAGGTCCCCGGCGAAAATGCAGTCCACGTCCGCGGGCTGCAGCTTCGCCTTGTCCAGCGCCGTCTGCACCGCCCGCTGCTGCATCCGGGACTCCGCCTTTTCCCATGTTTTTTCGCCGAAGAAGGAGTCCTCCCGCAGCTCGTCGAAGCAGGCGGCCAGCGGCCCCTGCTTTTCCAGCTTTCCGCCGATGCTGGCGCAGGAGAGAATGGCCGGCGCGCCGGTCAGCTCCACGGTGCGCCGCCCGATGCGTTTGTTGCTCATGAAACCACCGCCTTGTGATATTTTCCATAGCGTTCCCGCTTTTTTCAGAAATATCAACGCTGATTTGTGCAAAAAAATGACCGCCCGTCCCAAGCGGGGCGGGCGGCTCTGTCTCCGTCAGGCGTGGGTCACCGCGCCGGTGGAGCAGCTCACGTAATAGTTGATCGTGTCGGTAACGACGCACCAAGCCGGGGCCAGCGCCAGCCCGGAGGCGGAGGACTGGAGCGCGTAGCAGGGATAAACGCCGGTCACGGCGCTGACCACCGCGCCGGAGGAGCGCCGCGCGTCCAGAAAGGCGGTGAGGGCGGTGGCGGCGGTGAGTGCGTTTTCACTGGGGAGCGCGGCGAAGCTGCTGGGCAGGAACGTGCCGCTGACGGAGCGGAGCACATTGTTTTCCGCCAGAAAGGTCACAGTGCAGTCCTCCACGGGGTAGCCCTGACACATCTGCTGCACGCTCACCGAGCCGCTGCCGGAGGCGTCGAACCAGTTCTCCGGCGTGCGGCAGCCGTAGCTGCGGCAGAAGTCCCGCGCCAGCGACGCGGGGTTCTTCCCCAGCGAGCCGGTGATCTCAAAGGAGCCGGAGGCCCGAAAGACGGCCTGTCCCCGGTCGGAGGAGTAGAGGTAAATGCCGCCGCCCTCGTCCTCAACGGTCAGGTCGCCGCCCAGAAAGGCCGCGGCCGCGGCCCGCTCCGCCGCAAGGCTCCGCTCCAGCGACAGCGGGGCGGGCGGGGGATCGAAGCTGACGGCGGAGCTGCTGAGCGCCACGCCCTCGCCGTCGAACAGAGCCGTCAGCTCCTGCACGGTCTGGCGCTGGGAGGCGAGCTGCTGCGCCTGACGCAGCCCCAGCAGCCCCAGCAGGAACACGTTGACCAGCGCCAGCGTCAGGATCATGATGTTTTTCAGGCGATAGGTCTCCATAGCGCTTCTCCTTTTCGGCGGTCGGCTCCGCTCACTCTGCCAGCCACTGAACGCTGGCGCTGCCGCCGCCGTCCACATAGCACAACGCCAGCTCCCGGCCCGGATACCTGCGGGCGATGGACAGCGCCTGCGTCAGCGGCAGGAGCGGCTCCGCGCTCTCGCCCGCGGTCTCGTACCGGCGCAGGCGCAGCGTGAGCTGGATGACGGACTGGCCGTCCAGCGTCACCTCTGCGGCGCAGCTCCCGCTGGAAAGACGGATGGGCAGCCCCCCGGAGTGATAGCCGAAGCGCAGCGTCCGGACGCTGCCGCTGGTCTGCACGTCCTGAAGGTACAGCTCCGCCGCGCTGCCCTGAGTGGCCAGCAGGCGGGAGAGAAGCTGGAATACGCCCACAAGGGTCTGGGCCTGACCGGCGTTTTCCGGGGCCGCGCGCAGCGCGTCTTTCCCGCCCTGATAAGTCACCTCGCCGTCCGTGCGGATGCGCAGCGTCCGCTCACCCTCCACCACCACCTCCGCGCCGGAGGCCTCCGCATAGCGGAAATTGGTGTGGGGGTTGAAGGACAGGGCCGACATCAGCGCGGACGCGTCGCTCAGCGTGCCGGATGCGCTCAGCGCGGGCGGCGGCGTGAACTGCTCGGAAAACAGGGAATAGGGGTCCACATGGCCGCAGGCTTCCGGCTGGTCAAAGGCGAACCACGCGCTGCCCAGCGGATACGACGCGGCCAGCTCCTCCACGCTCTGGGCGGGGAGGGCGGTGGAGCAGACGCGGCAGACGGTTTCCCCGTCCCAGAGGAACAGGCGCACGGAGCCGCCCTCCGCCGCCAGCAGCACCCGCCGGACGTTCATCGCTCCGCCGGTCCACTCCGCGCCCGCCAGCCCCGCAAGGTACGAGACGGGGAGCGGGCTGCCGAAGTCGAAGTATACGGACACGCCCGCGTCCGGCCCGGTGCGCAGTGCCGCGCGGAACTCCTCCGTCCGGCACTCCCGGACGGGACCGGCGGAACCCACCGCCTCCATCAGCAGGCTGCCCGGGGCGGAGAAGGCTTCGCTCCCGGTGGCGGCGCTCAGGTCGGCCCAGCGGCCGTAGGCGCCGGAGACGGCGATCCGCACCGGGGCGCTCAGGTCGCTCAGACCGGACACGCTGGGCGTTTTCTGGGCGGCGGCGGAGACGAACAGATCGGAGAACGCGCTGCTGCCGCCCAGATTGTAGAACTGGGTCTGGACGCACAGCGCCACCGCGGACACGGTCAGCAGCACGATGGCGATATTCTGCAGCACGGCGCGCCGCTTTTTCCTCCGCTGATCCATGGCTCGCTCCCTTCGTTTACTCCACCGGGCGGCTCTCCTCCTGCCGGATGGGCAGCGTCAGCCGGACCGTGGTGCCCGGCCCTTCGTGGCGGACGAGGCGGATCGTGCCGTGGTGGCGCTCCACGATCTCCTTGGCGATGGAAAGCCCCAGTCCCGTTCCGCCGGACTCCCGGGAGCGGGCCTTGTCCACCCGGTAGAACCGCTCGAAAATGTGCTCCCGGTCCTTTTCGGGGATGCCGATGCCGTCATCGGACACCTCCATCCACACGTGCTCGCCCGCCGCCCCGGCGGTGACGAGGATGTGGCCGCCGTCGGGCGTGTATTTGATGGCGTTGCCCAGAATGTTCATCATGACCTGCTCCAGCCGCTGCCGGTCGCCCAAAATCAGGGGCAGCGGCTCCGCCGGTTCCAGCCGCAGCTCGTGGCCCCGGCGCTTGGCCTCCAGCGCGTTGGCCCGGACCACGCTGGCAATGGCGTCGCCGAAGTCGAACCGGGTGAAGTTCATCTCCGTGTTGCCCGCGTCCAGCCGGGACAGCGTGAGCAGGTCCTGCACGATGTGGGTCATGCGGTCCGTCTCGTTGATGATGATGTCCAGAAAGCTGTTCTGCGTGTCCCGGGGGATATCCTCGCCGCCGTCGCGCAGCGTCTCGGCGTAACTGCGGACGTTGGTGAGGGGGGTGCGCAGCTCGTGGGAGACGTTGGCGACGAACTCCTTGCGCCGCTGCTCGCTGCGGTGGTGCTCCGTCTCGTCGTGCAGCACCACCAGCACGCCGCCGCTGGCCTTGTCCGAAAAGGGCGCGAAGTAGACCTCCAGCGTCTTTTCGCCCGCCACCATTTCCGCGTCCGCGTAGTTGGGCCGCTGGAGGGCCAGGATCTGCGCCAGCGGATACACGGAGCCGAACAGCTCATCATAGCCGGTATTTTTGGGGATGGCCCGCTGCAGAAGCTGCGTGGCGGCGGGGTTGCAGTGGATCAGCGCGCCGTCGTGGTCAAAGGCGGCCACGCCGTCGGTCATGTGGAGGAAAAGCGTGTCCAGCTTGCTGCGCTCATTTTCCACGGCGTTGAGACTGTCCTGCAGCACGTCGGCCATGTGGTTGAACGTGCCGGTCAGGATGCCGATCTCGTCCGGGGACTCCACGGGCAGCTTGCTGCCGAAGTCTCCGCCCGCCAGCCGCTCGGCCCCCTCCGTCACCTTTTCGATGGGGCCGACCAGCGCCTTGCTGAGCAGATAGCTGAACAGCACCGAGATCAGAAGCCCGATCATCAGCGCCTGCATGATGATGGTGAAGAGCTGGCTGTTGAGCTGGGAGACGGTCTCCCGGCTGTCGAGGATATAGACGATATAGCGGTTTTCCCCGCCGGAGAGGGGGATGGCCACGTCCATATAGTCGGCGGTCAGGTCGCTGCGGTCGCCCACGGAGCCGTTGAGCGCGGCCAGCAGATTGGGCGTGGCCGCCAGCGTGCCGCCGGACTCGCCGGACTCGGCCAGCACCGCGCCGGACACCCCGTCGAGAATGAAGTAGTTCCGGGTGCGGGAGTCGATGCCGAGGCGTCCGGCGTTGGCCTCCAGAATGTCCTGCATCCGGTCGGCCGCGCCGTCGGCGGCCGCCGCCGTCAGGTCGGCCATGAAGCTGGCGTTCCGGGCCATGGCCGCCCCGTCCGACTCCGGGTCGGAGCCGAACATATCGTTCATCTGGTCATAAAAGCTGTCAGTGTAAAAGGAGGAGACGTTGGTGGTCAGAAACGCGCCCACCACCGCCATCAGCGAGGTGATGAGCAGCAGCATGATGAGCATGAGCTTCATATGAAGGCTTTTGAACATCCCGGCTTCCTCCTTTCATGGAGCGTTTTTCAGATCGCGCGCCGCGGCGCTCACGCCTCGGTGGAGAAATAGTAGCCCGCGCCCCGGCGGGTGAGGATATAGCGGGGGTTGGCCGGATCCTCCTCGATCTTCTCCCGCAGCCGCCGGACCGTCACGTCCACGGTCCGGGCGTCGTCGCCCACGTAGCCGTAATTCCAGACCTGCTCCATCAGGTCGATGCGGGCGTACACCTTGTTGGGGTGGCTGGCCAGGAACGTCAGCAGCTCATACTCCCGCTGGGTCAGCTCGATCACCTTTCCCGCCCGGAACACCTGATGGCTGTCCGTATTGATGGACAGGTCGCCCGCCACGGTCATGGCGCTCTCCGCGGCGGAGCGGGCGGCGGGGGCGCTCATGGCGGTGCGCCGGATGTTGGCGCCCACCCGGGCGATCAGCTCCCGCATGGAAAAGGGCTTGGTGATGTAATCATCCGCGCCGATCTCAAGGCCGAGGACCTTGTCCGTCTCCTCCTCCCGGGCGGTGAGGATGACCACGGGGACGTTGCTGCCCTCTCCCCGCAGCGTGCGGCACACGTCAAAGCCGTTCATCCGCGGCAGCATCACGTCCAGCAGGATCAGGTCCGGCTTCCCGGACCGGGCCTTTTCCAGACCGTCCTCGCCGTCGTATGCCTCCATCGTGTCGTACCCCTCCCGCTGGAGGTTGAAGCGCAGGATATCCACGATGTTCTTCTCGTCCTCTACGATCAGGATCGTCTTTTTCTGCTCCATGGAGTCTCCTCTCTCAAAACGGTTTCGCGCTCAAAGATCCAGCAGGATCTTTGCTTTCAGAATGGCGGCCACGGTCTTGCCGTCGTCGATCTCGCCGCGGACGCACCGGTGGACCATCTCCTCGAAGGGGATGCGCTCCTGCACGAGGAACTCATCCTCGTCGGGCTGGGTGTCGCCCATGTGCAGGCCCCGGGCCAGAAACAGATACAGCTCCTCGCCCAGACAGCCGGGGGAGAGGATCAGCTTTCCCATGGGGATGAACTCGTCCGGCGTGGCACCGGTCTCCTCCCGCAGCTCCCGCAGGGCGCCGGCGGCGGGGTCCTCGCCCGGCTCCAGCTTTCCCGCCGGGATCTCCAGCAGCGTCCGGCCGAACACATAGCGGTACTGTGTCACGGTGAGCACGTTGTTCTCGTCGTCCAGCGCCACCACGGCCACGCAGGGACAGTGGTCCGCCACCTCCCGCACGGAGGTCTTGCCGTTGGGCAGACGCACCTGATCCACATGGACGGTAAATATTTTCCCGGTGAAAACATCCTCCCGGGAGATCGTCGTTTCCTTCAGTTCCTCATACATAGCTCTCAGCACCTGCGATCCTTTGATTTGCCCGCCGATGGGGCCGCGCCGCTCACGGGCGCGCATAAGTAACCTTATTATAGCAAACCGGCGCGGGAAAGACAATGTTTCTTTTACTTGAAGAACGGGCAGGATTATGATAGAATACCGATATCTGACACGGCTGGACCGGGAGGAGGCGTTTTCCACGGAGAAAAAGGGGATCAAGATCGCGGCGCAGAACCGCAAGGCCCACCACGATTACTTCGTGGAGGAGAGGTATGAAGCGGGCATCGAGCTTTTTGGCACGGAGGTCAAGTCCATCCGGGCCGGAACGCTGAACCTGAAGGACGCGTGGTGCTCCATCCAGCACGGGGAGCTGTTCGTCAACGGTATGCACATCTCTCCCTACGAGAAGGGAAACATTTTCAACAAGGACCCGGAGCGGGTCCGCCGCCTGCTGATGCACAAAAAGGAGATCCGCAAGCTCCAGGCGCTGGTCAAGCAGGACGGGTACACGCTGATCCCCCTGAGCGTCTATTTCAAGGACGCCCGGGTCAAGGTGGAGATCGGCGCGTGCCGCGGCAAGAAGAATTACGACAAGCGGGACGCCATCGCCAAGCGGGACGCGCAGCGGGAGATGGACCGCCACATGAAAGAGAGGAATCGGTAACTATGTCTGAAGTGAAAAACCCCATTGTGACCATTACCATGGAAAACGGGGCGGTGATGAAGGGGGAGCTGTACCCCGACAAGGCGCCCAACACCGTCAATAACTTCATCGCGCTGGCCAACTCCGGTTATTACGACAAGCTGATCTTCCACCGCTGCATCCCCGGCTTCATGATCCAGGGCGGCTGCCCGCTGGGCACCGGAACCGGCGGCCCCGGGTACTCCATCCACGGCGAGTTCTCCGGCAACGGCTTCAAGCAGAACGACCTGCGCCACACGCTGGGCGTTTTGTCCATGGCGCGGACCATGGCTCCCAACAGCGCGGGCAGCCAGTTCTTCATCATGGTGGACGACGCGCCCCATCTGGACGGGCAGTACGCCGCGTTCGGCCGGGTGACCGAGGGCGTGGAGGAGGCCGTGCGCATCTCCGAGGTCAAGACGGACTTCAACGACAAGCCCAAGACGCCGGAGGTCATCGCCTCCATCCGGGTGGACACCTTCGGGACCGAGTATCCCGCGCCGGAGAAGCGGGCGGAGCGCTGAGCGTGCTCTCAATTTGAGCGGAAGGGGAGTCATTCCATGAAGATCGCCATCATTACCGGCGCTTCCTCCGGGCTGGGGCGGGAGTTTGCCCGTCAGCTGGCGGCGGAGTATCCGGAGGTGGAGCAGATCTGGCTGATCGCGCGTCGGCGCGAGCGGCTGGAGGAGGTGGCCGCGTCGCTGTCCCGCCCGGCGGTGTGTCTGGCGCTGGACCTGTGCGACCCCATGAGCTTCACTGTGCTCCAGCAGAAGCTCCTCTCTGAGGAGCCGGAGGTCCGGCTTCTCATCAACAACGCGGGCTGCGGTTATCTGGGGTATCTGGGGGAGACGGACACCACCGTTCAGACCCGCATGATCGACCTGAACCTGCGGGCGCTGACGGCCATCACCAGCCTGACCATCCCTTATATCCCCCGGGGCGGGCGGATCATCAACGTTTCGTCCATCGCCTCCTTCTGCCCCAATCCCCGGATGACGGTCTACTCCGCCACCAAGGCGTTCGTCTCCCACTTTACGGTGGGGCTGAACGAGGAGCTGCGCAGAAAGGGCGTCTCCGCCACGGCGGTCTGCCCCGGCCCGATGGCCACAGAGTTCTGCGACGTGGGCAATATCACCGGCAATTCCAAGATGTTCGAGTTGCTGCCCTACTGCGATCAGGTTCGGGTGGCCCACGGGACGCTGCTGGCGGCCAAGCGCCGCCGCACGATCTATACGCCCACGATGCTCTATAAAACGCTCCGGCTTCTGGCGAAGCTGACGCCGGTCAAGCTGGCCGTCAAATTCACCGGGACGTAAATTTCACGAAATTGTAATATACTTCGCCCGCAGGGCGTGGTATAATCACAGTATACCAGCCGCATCGTGCTTCCGCCGGCGGGCGGAAGCATGGTGGGCGGGGTTTGCAAAGAGGCCCAGGCAAACCGCGGGGCGGCCGCGCCGCGGCGTTCTTTTGCTTTCGCCGACAGGCGGAAGCAGAGCGGGGCGGACTTTGCGAACAGACCCACGCGATCCGAGAAAAGGCCGCGCAGCGGCTTTTCGAGGAAGAGGAGGAGCAAGGGAGCGCAGCGGCGCTTTCGCCGACAGGCGGAAGCAGAGCGGGGCGGACTTTGCTCCGACGATATAGGGGGGTGTACCGGTTTCGACGGGGACATGGAGGCGGGACCAGCGGGCGGATGCGCCTGTCATCCTTAAAACGGGCAACTTATAAATTAAACAACAATAACACTGTTGCTTACGCTGCCTAATTAAAGGCAGCCGTCCGACCCGGGAGGACCGTGGACCGGGGAGGGCGTCGTTTAGCGGTAAATGTGCGTACGCTAAGCTTTGCGCGTACCATAAATCATGAAGCTCACCTGACCTGACGGCGTGACGGCTTGCCGCCAGGGAGGGGAACGGGGAGAGCGAGACTCCCGCAATAACCGTCTGCGCCCGGAGAAAGTCGCGTTAAAGTGTTTTCGGACGGGAGTTCAACTCTCCCCACCTCCACCATTGGACGCATATCCGAACCCCACATAGTATGGGGAACGGTGTTCGTTCAAACCAAAAGACACTCCTTACCTTAATCGGTAGGGAGTGTCTTTCTTTTACATTTAGGTGAGAAAGGTGAGTAATCGGGCGTTTTTCCTATAAACTCCCTCTTATACGCGCGTACTAAGGAGAAGTTATAGGGATTTTGACCCGATTACTCACCTAACTCACCTTATCCTGTCCAGTCAGAGCGGACTTCCCGCACATCCACATGCGTAAATGTGCTGTAAATGCCCACACCGCCCCAGTCCGGCATCTGGATGATGCGACCCGCCCATCGACCTGTGCGGTTGGCACCATAGAACTGGAACATCCCTCTGGCGCGACCATCAGCACAGACAGCAGTCTCCATTGCCTGGTACTTCTTCACCGAGGACTTGGCAAGCTGCTGACGGAGGGTCAGAACTTTCTGCAATTCCGGCGGCGCAGTCTTCAGCATTTCAGCCACAGCCTTTTTGCCAAGGGTGTCGGTCTCCATAGAGGGCAAGAAACCGGACCGCAGGCATTCCTGTTCCAGTGTCAATCGGTTTCCGTCCCGGTCAACATCCCTTTACCGATGTGCCTGAATGGTGCTATGAGGCCGTGGCGTGGTGCTATATGAACGGTATCACCGGCGGCGTGGGCGGCGGCCTGTTTGGCTCCGGCTATGCGTGTACCCGCGCCCAGATCGTGACGTTCCTCTATCGGCAGCACGCGGGAAAGTAAGACTGGCATAAGCACAAAGAAAACCGGGGGACGGCGCACCGATCCGGTGCGCCGTCCCCGTCGTATTCCGGCGGAGCGGACGCGCCTTGCGCTTTGGCGCAAGGCGCGTCCGCTCACTTTGCGCGGCGCCGATGCGTGCGGCATGGCGCCGGGACCCGGCCGGGCCGCAAAACGCTCCAGATATTTTGCGCGCAGATATTGACAAAGCGGAGCGGCAAGATTACAATCCAATTAACCTATAAAGCAAGTTGGTATTGAACGCGGCGGAGAAGGAGAGAGACAGATGGAAGCGATACAGAAACGGCTGGCAGAAGAACAGACCTATCTTTCCGCGCTCCGGCGGGAGCTGCACCGGCATCCCGAATTGAGCCTTCAGGAGTTCCACACCGCGGAACGGATCGAGGAGGAGCTGGACCGCTTCGGCATCCCGCATACCCGCGTGGGAGAGACCGGCGTGCTGGGCACGCTGCGGGGGACCGGAGCGGGGACGGGCGCGGTCGTTCTGCGGGCGGATATAGACGCGCTGCCTATTCAGGAGACCGGCGGCGCGGAATACGCCTCTCAGACGCCGGGCGTCATGCACGCCTGCGGTCACGACGCCCACACCGCCTGCCTGCTGGGGGCGGCCAAGCTGCTGGCGGAGCGCCGGACGGCGTTCGGAGGGGAGGTCCGGTTTGTTTTTCAGCCCGCCGAGGAGGTCGGACAGGGGGCGAAGCCCTTTGTGGAGGCCGGTGTGCTGGACGGCGCGGACCGGGTGTTCGGCCTGCACTCCGCGCCGGACCTGCCGGCGGGGACGGTGGGCCTGAAGCCGGGGCTGAACAACGCCGCCGTGGACCTTTTCCACATCTCGGTGCACGGCGAGCCTGCCCACGTGGCGGAGCCGCAGCTGGGCGTGGACGCGCTGTACATCGCCAGCCAGACCGTGGTGGCGCTTCAGGCGCTGGTGACGCGGCTCACCTCTCCGGTGGAGCCGGTCATCATCGGCGTGGGCAAGCTGCACGCCGGAACGACCTACAACGCGCTGGCCGGGTCCGCCGTGCTGGAGGGGACTACCCGGACGGTCTCGCAGGAGAGCCGGGAGCGGGTCCGGGAGCAGATCGCAAGGACCGCCCGGAACATCGCGGAGATCTACGGCGGAACGGCGGAGGTCCAATGGACGGATATCACGCCGGCGCTGGTCAACGACCCGCAGGCGTGCCGGGAGGCCGCGGCTGCGGCGGAAGCGCTGGGCGGCGGTGTCCGGGTCGTCACGGACCGGAGCCTGTCCCTCTGCGGCGACAACTTTGCGGAGTACCTGCTTCACACCCCCGGCGCGTACGCCTATCTGGGGACCGGGAACCCGGTGCTGCCCAATACGTTAAGCTCGCTCCACAACGGGAATTTCGACGTGGATGAGCGGGCGCTGATGCTGGGCGCGGGGCTTTACGCCGGGTACGCCCTTTCAAGACTGACGGGAAAGGAGCCGTAAGCATGGCGTTCAAAGCGATTTGCGGGACGGCGGCGGAGCCGGAGCTGAAGGCGGACTATCGGAGCGCGGTGCGGCTGGGCACGGTGCGGATCGGCAAAACGGCCCTCTATTTTCCGGCGTTCCCCACCGGCGCGAAATACATTCCCATGACGGAGTTGGAGAGCGCGTGGATCCAGAAAAGCGCCATGTCGCCCAAGGGCTGCTGCGGCGGCCAGTTTCCAATTTTTGTACTGCGGGTGCGTTACGGCAAAACGTTTTATCAAAACCTGACCTTTGAAAAGGAGCAGGACGCCAAGCGGGCGCTGGAGCTGCTGAGAGCGGGACGTCCGGGGCTTTCCGGCATTTCGGAGGAGACGGGCGGAAGCGCCCTGTAAAAGAATTTTAACGACTCCCGGCCCGTTTCACTCAGAAGCGGGCCGGGAGCCGCGCTGACGGCGGAGCTTTCCCGCGGGGACGCCGGATGCTGCGTCTGCCGGAGGAGCGTCTGCGGGACATAGCCTGACAGGCTCCGGCGCGGATTGACAGGAACCGGTTCCCGTGCTATCATAACCAATCATCACACTATGTTTATAGAAGCGGCGGGAAGGAACGGAACGCGGCCGCCGGCCCGCAAACGACCCGACCCGACCGGAGGATACCGCATGATCTATCTGGACTACTCCGCGAATACGCCGGTGGACCCCGCCGTGCTGGACGCTTTCTGCCGGACGGAGCAGACGTATATCGGAAACCCGAACTCCGCGCATCCCGCCGGACGGGCGGCGCAGGCGGAGATGGTCCGGGCGACGGAGGGCATCGCGGCGCTGCTGGGCGTCAGCCCGGAGGAGATCATCTACACCTCCGGGGCCAGCGAGTCCAACAACCTCGCCCTCAAGGGCATCGCGCAGGCGTCCCGGCACGTCGGGCGGCATATCCTCTCCACCGCGCTGGAGCATTCCTCCGTGGGCGGCGCGCTGTCCGCGCTCCAGCAGCAGGGCTGCGAGGTGGACCTTGTGGACATTGGGCGGGACGGGACCGTTGACTTGGAGCACCTGCGGGAGCTGCTGCGGCGGGACACGGTGCTGGTCTCCGTCTGCGCCGTGGACAGCGAACTGGGCACGGTGCAGCCCGTCCGGGAGATCGCGGCCGTTCTGAAGGACTATCCCAACTGCCGCTTTCATGTGGACGCCACGCAGGCCGTGGGCAAGACCGGGCTGGTGCTGGACGGCGTGGACACCATGAGCGTCGCGCCCCACAAGTTTTACGGCCTGAACGGCAGCGGCCTGCTGGTGAAGCGAAAGGACCTCGTCATTGAGCCGCAGATCCACGGCGGCGTCAGCACCACGATCTACCGCAGCGGAACGCCCGCGCTGGGGCTGGCGGTGTCGATCGAAAAGGCGCTGCGGCTGGCGCTGGAAAATCAGGAAGCGCGGACTGCCCGCGTCCGGGCGGTGAACGGCTTCTTGCGCACGGAGCTTGCAAAATACCCGAACGTCTGCTTCAACAGCCCGGAAAACGCCGTGCCGCACATTCTGAATCTGAGCGTCGGCGGCGTGAAGGGAACGGCATTTCAGCAGGCGCTGGCGCGGCGCGGCGTCTGCGTGTCCGTGAAGTCCGCCTGTTCCGTGGAGAATACGCCCTCCAAGGCGGTGTACGCGGTGAGCCGCGACCGGAAAAACGCCCTTTCCTCGTGGCGCATCAGCCTCAGCCACCTGACGACGGCGGAGGAGGTCACGGAATTTCTGAAAATTTTTGACGACTGCTATAAGGAGCTGGTACGATGAAGAACCCGCTGCGCTATCAAATGACGGAATATGACTGCGGGCCGACCTCCATGCTCAACGCGGTCAGCTACCTTTTCCAGCGGGAGGAGATCCCGCCGGAGATCATCCGCAGCATCATGCTCTACTGCCTGGACTGCTTCGGCGAGGACGGGGCCAGCGGCAAGCGCGGCACCTCCTGCATGGCCATGATGTTTCTGAGCAGCTGGATCAACGGCTTCGGCCAGACCGGGCGGCTCCCCATCTCCAGCCAGTATCTCTCCGGCGCGGGGGTGAACTTTTCCCAGAACGGTCCGCTGCGGGACGCGCTCCGGCGGGGCGGCGCGGCGGTCGTGCGGCTGGACCTGGAGGGGTGGCACTACGTGTTGCTGACGCACATCAGCGGCGATCAGGTGTTTCTGTTCGACCCCTACTATCAGGCGGAGCCGTTTGGCGACCCGGCGCTTCAGATGGTCGCCGACCATCCCGCCGAGTACAACCGGATCATCCCCGTCCGCTGCATGGAGCGGACGGAGCGGGACGTTTACGCCCTCGGCCCGGCGGAGGGCCGCGAGGCGGTCATCCTGTTCAACGACAAAACGGTGCTGACGGCGGATAAGACCGTGGAATACATCATCTGAGGAGAAGTCGATCTATGGCAAGAACGTGGGAGCCTTACCAGCTCATCGAGCGGAGCATCATCAAAAAATACCGGGACGAGCTGTGGAAGCCGTTTATCTACGCCGTGAAAAAGTACGAGCTGCTCCAGTCGGGAGACCGGATCGCCGTGTGCATTTCCGGCGGAAAGGATTCCATGCTGATGGCAAAGCTGATGCAGGAGCTGCACCGGCACAGCGACGTTCCCTTTGAGCCGGTGTTTCTGGTCATGGACCCGGGCTATAACGCCGTCAACCGGCAGAAGATCGAGAGCAACGCCGCCCTGCTCCGTATCCCCATCACGGTGTTTGAGACGAATATTTTCGAGGTGGCCAACAGCAGCGAAAAGTCGCCCTGCTACCTCTGCGCCCGGATGCGGCGGGGATACCTTTACAGCAAGGCAAAGGAATTGGGCTGTAGCAAGATCGCGCTGGGCCACCACTTCAACGACGTGATCGAGACCACGGTGATGGGGATGTTTTACGGCTCACAGCTTCAGGCCATGCTGCCCAAGCTCCACAGCAATCACTTCGAGGGCATGGAGCTGATCCGTCCCATGTACTGCATCCACGAGGAGGACATCATCGCGTGGCGGCGGTACAACGAGCTGGAGTTTATCCAGTGCGCCTGCCGCTTCACGGAGAACTGCACCATCTGCGACAACGGCGGCGGCGGCTCCAAGCGGCAGGAGATCAAGACCCTGCTCCGCCGCCTGAAGCGGGACAATCCCAACATCGAAAAATCCATTTTCAACAGCATCCACGCGGTGGCGCTGGACACCTTCCCGGGGTATAAGCACGACGGGAGGGAGATCTCTTTTCTGGAAAACTACTGAGAGCGGCCCTTATCAGACCAGCACGCCCCGCTGAACTGCACTCCATTTGTCAGACGAGTATGATAAAATACTTGTACTAAAGAATGGGGTGCAGTTCTATGGCAGGAGGAGTTCTGAACCAGCGGAGAATGGATCTCCCAAAGCCTGCAAGCCCTGATTTTGGAGGACGAGCGGCGCCGGCACAAAAAACGCGGGCAGTTCAGAAGCTGCGGCAAAGCCATTCTGCGGAGATCCTTCTTTTGATCGCGCAGATGCCCTGCGCTGCGTTTCACTACCATGTAAAGCAGATGGACCGCGCAGACAAATGTAACGCCGCCAAAGAAGAACTCGCGGCCATTTGCCGCGAAAACAGGGGCCGGTACGGTGATCGCCGCATCGCAGCAGGACTGCGCAGCCGCAATGTTCCCATGAACCACGACCGCGGGATCAAGGCAGAACGAAAGGGCTTGCCGCCCGCTTTGCGCAGACAGCAAGCCCTTTCGGCTGCTTGAAGATTTCAAGTCGGAAATAGTCGGAAATATTTGTCTCACATTTGGGGGGGCGCTTCGTCTGCGGAGCGTCCGTTTTCGCGTGTCAGGCAAAGGTGATCTGGGTGCCGGTCCGGCCCTCCAGCGCGGGCAGGGCCTTGTCCAGACTGCTGATGACCGCCCGCTTGTCCGGGTTGGCCCGGACGAATTTCATGGCGGCCTGCACCTTGGGCAGCATGCTGCCCGCGCCGAACTGCCCCTCGTCCACGTAGCGGGCGGCGGTCTCCAGCGTCAGACGGTCCAAATCCTCCTGATCCGGCTTGCCGAACCGGATGGCCACCTTCTCCACCTCGGTGAGGATCAGCAGCACGTCGGCCTTCACCTGCTCGGCCAGCAGCTCGGCGGCGAAATCCTTGTCGATCACCGCCGCCACGCCGGCAAGGGAGCCGTCCGGGTTCTCCACCACGGGGACGCCGCCGCCGCCGCAGGTGACCACAATGGTGTCATCCCACAGGCGGCGCACCGCGTCGATCTCCACGATCCGCCGGGGCAGGGGAGACGGCACCACCCGCCGCCAGCCCCGGCCCGCGTCCTCCCGCATGGTATAGCCCTTTTCCCGCTCCAGCCGCCGGGCCTCCTCCTCGGTGCAGAAGGGGCCGATGGGCTTGCTGGGCGACTGAAAGGCCGGATCGTCCCGCTCCACCACCATCTGCGTGGTGATGCTCACCACCGGGACGCTGCGGTTGCGCCGGGCCAGCGCGTAGCGCAGGGCCTGCTGGATGTGGTAGCCGATATACCCCTGACTCATGGCGCCGCACACGTCGAACGGCATGGCCGGGGTCACGTCCTTTGCCGTCTCGCTGGCCAGCAGGATGCGGCCCACCTGCGGGCCGTTTCCGTGGACCAGCGCCATCTCATACCCCTGCGAGCTGATCTGAGCGATCTGCTCACAGGTCTGGCGGACCACCTCGAGCTGCGCCTGCGCCGTCGGCTCGGCGTCCCCGGACTGAAGGGCGTTCCCGCCCAGCGCGATCACGATGCGCGGATGCTGTTCCATACTGTATTCCCCCTTTTGGGGGATAGTCTGCCGCGGCGGGCGGAAAATATGCGGGAAAAACAGCCGCGCGCCCGCTCATTCCCAGCTCTGCCAGACCTCCGGGCAGTAGCCCACCGTGGCCTCCTGCCCGTTGCGGACGATGGGCGTCTGAAACAGCTCCGGATGCTCCAGCAGCTTTTCCTCCTGCGCCTGGGGCGTGATGTACGCCATGAACAGGTCCTCATAGGCCCAGCATTTCGTGTTCACCAGTGCGTCAAAGCCCACTTTCCGCTTGACGGACTGGTACTCCCGGGGGGATAATCCCTTAGAGGGAACGTCGATGTATTGATACCGGATGCGGCGCTCCTTGAACCAGCGCTCGGCCTTTCGGCTGTCAAAGGACTTCGGGGAGCCGAAGATCTGAATATTCATGAAAAACTCTCCTTATTTACAAAGAATCCATGGAACGGAGGCGGCTTTATGACGGAAAATGTGAAAAAACTGAAGGAACTGGTGGAGGGAAGCGACAACATCGTTTTCTTTGGCGGCGCGGGCGTGTCCACGGAGTCCGGCATCCCGGACTTCCGCAGCACCGACGGGCTGTATCACCAGCAGTACGACTATCCGCCGGAGACTATTTTAAGCCATAGCTTTTACGAAAGCAACCCGGAGGAATTTTTCCGCTTCTACCGGACGAAGATGCTGGCGCCGGAGGCCAGGCCCAACGCCGCCCACAGGAAGCTGGCGGAGCTGGAGGCGGCGGGAAAGCTGAAGGCCGTCATCACCCAGAACATCGACGGGCTGCATCAGGCCGCCGGCAGCCGGGAGGTCCTGGAGCTTCACGGCAGCGTCCACCGGAACTACTGCGAGACGTGCGGGAAGTTCTACGGGCTGGACTTCATCCTCCGCACCGAGGGCGTGCCCCGGTGCGAAGCGTGCGGCGGACGGGTGAAGCCGGACGTGGTGCTCTATGAGGAGGGGCTGGACAGGAAAACGCTGGAGCGCGCCGTGGACTTTCTCTCCAAGGCGGACATGCTCATCATCGGCGGCACGTCCCTCAACGTCTATCCGGCGGCGGGGCTGATCCGGTACTACCGGGGGCACAAGCTGGTGCTTATCAACAAGTCGCCGGTGGCGGCGGACCTGACGGCGGATCTGACCATCGCCGACCCCATCGGCGAGACGCTGGCCCAGCTCTGAGGGAAAGCAAAACACCGGATTGACGGCGGAATGAATAATTGAACGCATACCAATGCAAGATTTGGGGAAAACGACGAGTTAAAACGAAGAAATCAAGTTGTAAATGAAGGAACGAGGTGATATGATTGCACTATGCCGGAGCGGAAAGCGCTGCCGCCGCGCACCTTGCGGCGGCCCGTCCGGCGGGAGGAGGCTGCGAAGATGATATGGTCTGAAAACGGAGAGAACGCCTACTCGCAGATCACGCCTGCGATCCGGGCGCTGGAGGAGCAGTGGGAGAAGAAGAACTACATCGACCCGAAGCTCTACCGGGCGTATAACGTCCGGCGGGGGCTGCGGGACGAGGACGGCCGGGGCGTGCTGACGGGACTGACCCGCGTGGGCGAGATCGTGTCCTACGAGGTGGCGCAGGACGGCGCGATCCTGCCGCTGGACGGCGTGCTGTATTACCGGGGAATCGACTGCCGGGAACTGGTGCGCGGATCCGAGGGGCGGCGGATGGCCTTTGAGGAGGCAGCGTACCTGCTCCTCTTCGGCGAGCTGCCGTCGGCGGCGCAGCTGCGGGATTTCGGTGTGCAGCTTGCCACCTACCGGACGCTGCCGAGCAATTTCCTGCGGGACGTGATCCTGAAGGCGCCGCCGCAGGATCTGATGAACACCATGCAGCGGGCGGTGCTGACGCTGTTCTGCTACGACGACCGGCCCAACGACATCAGTCTGGAGAACGTGCTGCGCCAGAGCCTGCAGCTCATTGCCATCATGCCCCTTCTGGCGATCTACGCCTATCAGGCCCACCGGTTCAGCCGGGGCGAGGGCCTTTTCATCCACGAGCCGCGGCCCGAGCTGTCCACGGCGGAAAACTTTCTGCGGATGCTCCGGCAGGACGGGCAGTACACCGAGCTGGAGGCCCGGGTGCTGGACGTGGCGCTGGTGCTCCACGCGGACAACGGCGGCGGGAACAACTCCACCTTCACCAACCACGTGGTCACGTCCTCCGGAACGGACACGTACTCCGCCATCGCCGCGGCCATGGCGTCTTTAAAAGGCCCACGCCACGGCGGGGCCAACAGCAAGGTCATGGAGATGATGGGGGACATCAAGGCCCACGTGCGCAACTGGGACGACGAGGAGGAGCTGCGGCGCTATTTGGCCCAGATCCTGAACGGGGAGGCCTTTGACGGCCGGGGGCTTCTGTACGGTCTGGGCCACGCGGTCTACACCCGGTCGGACCCCCGGTGCGAGGTGTTCCGGGACTATGTGCGCACGCTCTCGTGCGAAAAGGGACGACAGCCGGAGCTGGCGCTTTACAGCCGGGTAGAGCGGCTGGGGAAGGAGCTGCTGCTGGAAAAGCACGGCCGCCGGGCCGTCTCCACCAACATCGACTTTTACAGCGGCTTCGTCTTTGAGATGCTGGGCCTGCCCCGGGAGCTGTATACGCCGCTGTTCGCCGTGGCCCGCATCTCCGGCTGGAGCGCCCACCGGATGGAGGAGCTTTCCGCGGGCGGAAAGCTGATCCGCCCGCGGTATGAGTGCGTGGAGGAGCACCGGGGCTATACGCCCATGGCCCGGCGGGATTGAGCGGGCTGTCCTTGCCACAGAAGCCGCGTTTCGTCGACCCGGCGCGGCTGACTGCGCCTGCTTTGGAAACGCCCCTGAAAAACGCAGACCTCAGAACGGAGCGCCTATCCGCCGGATCAGAGTGACCGTCCGTTTTGCAGCCGCGCGCTGAACGCGGACGGCAATGGCTCCGCCGCGTTCCACGATGTTCCGGCGGACAGCTACTACGCCGCCGCGGTGGCGTGGGCCGCGGGAAACGGCGTGACCAACGGCAGGTCGGACGGCGGCTTCAGCCCCAACGCCGCCTGCACCCGGGCGCAGATCGTCACATCCCTGTATCGGGCCTATCAGGGCAGATGACTGCCGCAGGCAGACAAAAGCGGAGCCGCGATCAGCGGCTCCGCTTTTTCGTCAGGTCTCCCTGCGCTTATTTTTCATTCTCCCGCAGCTGGCCCAGCTTTCCGCCGGGATGGCAGCGGACGTACTTGACGGGGTCCCAGTCTTTTTCCACCTGCAAGGCGACGGACAGGGCCTGCAGCGTCAGCAGCTCCGCCAGAACGGAGTTGCGGGGGGCGCGGTTCAGCGGCCCGCCCTCCGCCCGGACGCCCGCGAACAAAAACGCGTCGCTCTCCCGGGCCAGCCAGCTCTCAGGATTGCCGGACACGCCGACGACCTTGCAGCCGTTGTTCTTCACGGCGAGGACGGTGGCCTTCAGCTCGCCGGTCTCGCCGGAGTTGGAGATGGCGATGACCACGTCGCCCGCGGTCAGCTGGCCGCAGGAGCCGTGAACGGCCTCGGTCCCGTGGAGATAATAGGCGGGGTTGCCGGTGGAGGAGAGGAGGGAGGCGGTGTAGGTGGCCACGTGGCTGCATTTTCCGATGCCGGTGACGTGGATGCGCCCGCCCTTGGCCTGCGCGGCGAGGATCAGCGCGGCGGCCTGCTCATAGTCCGCCGCATTGCGGGATTTGAGAAAGGCGTTGAACTCCGTGTCCACGGCGCTGAAAAACGCGTCCACGGCCTGTCTGCTTTCCGGTTTCATAAATAGATGCTTCCTTTCTGAAAGGCCCCGCGCCGCCATGGCGGCGCGGGGCGTTCGTTCATTTCAACGCGTCCAGCTCCGCCGGGTCAAAGCCGCGGTAGTCCCGCTCCCGCAGGAGCTGCTGGACCTCGTCCACGGTGGGCAGGCTGGGCATCGCGCCCATACGGGACACCGTGATGGCGGCGGTGTGGCTGGCGAAGGCCAGCGCCTCGCCCTGGGGCAGACCGGCGGTCAGGCCGGTGCAGAAGGCGGCCACGAAGGAGTCTCCTGCGGCGGTGGGGTCCGCCACATGGGGCATTTTGACGCAGGGCGTCTGATGGATGCCGTCCTTCCCGGCGATAAAAGAGCCGTTTTCGCCCATGGTGATGATGAGGTTCTCCACCCCGCGGGCCTGAAACGCCTTGGCGACGGCCTCCACGTCCGAGAGGTCCACGCCGTTGGAGACGTCGATGGGGTGGCCGGCCAGCTCAGCGGCCTCGTGCTCGTTGGGGGAGAGATAGGAGGCGCAGGCGAGCAGGCGGTCCGACATGGGCGCGGCGGGCGCGGGATTGATCATCACGGGCGTCCCGGCGGCCTTGGCCCACTCGGCCACGGCCTCGACAACCTCCATGGGCAGCTCGAACTGCATCATGACCATGTCGTACCGGCCGATCTCGTCCTTGAGCCACGACACGTCGTCCACCGTGAGGGTGTGGTTGGCGCCGGGGCAGACGGTGATGCGGTTCTGCGCGCCGGAGGGGGTGACCTCCAGCGTGATGTGGCCCACGCCGGAGGATTCGGCAGGGTCCACGGACACGTGGGACACGTCCACGCCGGCACCGGCGGCGGTCTCGGTCATGAGCGTTCCAAAGGCGTCGTCTCCCACGCGGCCCACCATGGTCACGTGAGCGCCCAGCCGGGCGCACTGGACGGCCTGATTGGCGCCCTTTCCGCCCGGCGCGGTCTGGAACTTCATGCCGATGACCGTTTCACCGGACTTGGGCGCGCGGGCGGTGGAGGCGATCAGGTCCATCATAAAGCTGCCCACCACCAGAATGCTTGGCTTTTTCAGCATGAAAGCTCCGCTCCTTTCAATTCAGGCCGATCTGACGGCGTACGTACTCCTCCAGATGGATCAGGCTCTCCACCTCGCCGCGGGCGTTCTTGTCCAGCTTGGCGCAGTCGTTGCTGCGGGCAAAGACGTTCATCGGCACATCCACCAGAGCCTGATGGTACTTGGCGTTGCAGGGATAGACGCGCATCTCGATCATGGCGGCGGCGGTCAGGAAGTCCGCCACCAGACGCGCCTTGTCATAGTCGCTGTCCTTGTGGTCGAAGCACCACTTGTACAGCTCGGGGTGGAAGTTGGCCATAACGCCGCTGTATCCGGCGGCGCCGTGGCAGACGCTGTCGAACCAGGACTGGGCGTTGGCGTTGAAGATCTTCAGCGGCGTGCCGTCCACGGCCTTCTGCCGCTCCCGGACCAGCTCGTAGTCGCAGCAGGTGTCCTTCAAAAAGACCATGCGGCCCTGCTTGCCCGCCTTGCGCAGGAACTCGGTGGTGACCAGCCGCTTCCACGGCATGGGGCACTCGTAGATGCCGAAGTCGATCTCCGGATAGCGGTCGAAAATCTCCTGAGCATTGGCCTCGAACACGGCCTCGCCCTCGTTCTTCTGGTCCAGCCGGTTGGACACCAGCACATACGCGCCGATGCCGGGGATCTTCATCATGTTCTCCAGCTCACGGAACTGGTCGGCCTTGTCGTCGGCGGTGTGGCCGGAGGCCACCACCTGAATGCGGCCGCCCACCGCGTCCACGGTGGCGCGGGCGATGTCCAGCTTCTCCTGCTCGGTCAGATAGGCCATTTCGCTGGACTGGCACACGGCGAAGATACCGGCGCAGCCGCGCTCAACGTACCAGTCGCACAGCTGCGCGATGGCTTTGAAGTCCGGCTTGTTGTCGTCGGTCCAGGGGGTAATCATCACCGGCCAGATGCCCGGCGCGATGGAAAATGCCATAGTGATCTCTCCTAACTTGCTTGCTATGCAGCGTAATTTTTCAAAGGCGTCCCGCGTCTCACATCATGTGGAACATTCTCGGCAGGAACAGCACGGATTCAGGGATGAAGGTGATGATGAGCAGCACGATCAGCATGACGATGATCGGTCCCCAGATCTCCTTTATCACGTCCTTGAGCGGCGTGCCGGAGATGCCGGAGGTGATGAACAGGCACATGCCGAAGGGCGGGGTGGAAAGGCCCAGCATCATGTTGAAGATGATGATGAGGCCGAAGTGGATGATGTTGATGTCGAACACCTGCGCCACGGGCCACAGGATGGGGATCATGACCAGCTGGATCACGGAGGTGTCCACGAACATGCCCAGCGCCAGAATGATAAGGTTCACGACGATCAGAAAGACATACTTGCTGTCCGTCACGGACAGGATCCAGTTGCCCAGCCGCACGCCGATCTGCTCCTTTGCGAAGATGAAGGAGATGGCGGAGGCCGCGCCGACCATGATGGAGACAGAGCCGGTGCCCTTCACGGTGTCCAGGATCACCTGCTTGAAGCCGTCCCACTTCAGGATGCGGTAGGCGAAGATGGCGATCACCAGAGAGTACGCGCCGGCGATGGCGCCCGCCTCGGTGGGGGTCATGACGCCGGTGTAGATGCCCACCAGCAGGATGACCGGCGTGAGCATGGCCCAGATGGCCTTGAGGCAGTACCGCAGGTACGCGCCCAGCTTGGGCGGGGCGGACCGGGGGTATCTGCGCTTTTTGGAGATGAACGCAACGTAGACGCACAGCGCGACGGCGAGGATGACGCCGGGCATCATGCCGGCCATGAACAGCGCGCCCACGGACGCGCCGGTGAGCATGGCGTAAATGACGGCGGGGATGGACGGCGGGAAGATCGGCCCGATGGTGGCGGAGGCGGCGGTGATGGCGCAGGAGAAGCCGTCGTCATACCCCTCGGCGCGCATGGCGTCGATCTCCATCTTGCCAAGGCCGGAGGCGTCCGCCACGGCGGAGCCGGTCATGCCGGAGAACACCAGAGACGCCAGCACGTTCACGTGGGCCAGACCGCCGGGGAAGCGGCCCACCAGACCCTTGCACACGCCGAAAACGTACTCGGTGATCTTTCCGGCGTTCATCACGTTGGCCGCGAAGATAAAGAGCGGCACGGCGATGATCGTCGTATTCGTAAAGATCGCTTCTATGGTCTTTTGGGCCACCAGATGCAGCTGACCCTCCTGTCCGGTCATCATGCCGAGGAAGCTGTATCCCCGGGTCAGGCCATCCGTCAGGAAGTACATGGCGCAGGCGGCGATCATGCCGGTGGGGATGGGCATCCGCAGCAGGAAGATCAGGACGAAGCACGTCAGAAAAACGATCAGAGGCAGGTTTTCCATCATATCACTCTTTACCTCCGTAGTCAATGTGGTTGAGGTCCAGCTGCTCCTGCGCAAGGGAGGCCTCGATGGCCTGCTCCGCCTCGGACTTGGTTTCCTCGATCATCTGCTCGGTATACTTCTCGTCTCCTCTGAGGACCATGATCTCCTCCCAGATCTCCAGCAGGGAATAGGCGATCATGAAGCCGAGAAAGACCACGTAGGGCATGAACACGATGGTTTTCGGCCACTTGAGCAGCGTTGTGACCTGCTGACGCTCCATCAGGCCCCAGACGTAGTTCAGGGAGGGCAGGAACGTGATGAGACAGGTGAAGGTGATGAGAAGGTTGCCCAGCATGGCAGTGATCGCCTTGCCCTTGATGCCCAGATTGTCATAGAGCAGCGTAAAGGTGACGTGGCCCTTCTGGCGCTGGCAGTAGCACGCGCCCAGCATCACCAGCCACAAAAAGCAGGACTGCTCCACCTCGGTGGTCCATGCCTGCGGATTTTTCGCCGCGTAGCGCATGAAGACCTGAAACACGAATACGACGAACAGGACGACAAAGGCGATGGCGGGGATAAACTTTTCCACGCAGTCGCGGATAAAGCCGCCGACCTTTTTCATGGTGTTTTCGCTCCTTTCACTCGGCGGCCGCGGCGCGGCGCCTGAAAAATCGCGGGGGCCGGGACCGCCCGGCCCCCGCGGGGGATTCACGGTGCCGCGATCAGGCCATGGCCTGGATCTCGGCGAGAAGGTCCTTATCCCAGGAATCGGAGATGGGATCGTTCAGATAGGTGTCCAGCACGTGGTCGGCAAAGGCGGCCACGTCGGCCTCGTAGATGTTCAGGCCCTGCTCCTTCAGAAAGTCCTGAACCTCGCTCTCGGTCTTCAGGTTCTGGCTGTCGCAGGCCTCGCGCGCGGCCTCAACGGCCTCCATGACCCAGCCCTTCTGGGTGTCGGTCAGCTTGTTCCAGGTGTTCAGGTTCATGGTGGGCCACACGGAGTCCACCAGATGGTTGGTCAGGGAGATGGACTTCTGGACCTCATAGAACTTGGCGGACTGCACGGTGGGCAGGGGGTTGTCCTGACCGTCCACGGTGCCGGTCTGCAGGGCGAGGTACAGGTCGTTGAAGGCGATGGCGGTGGGGTTGGCGCCCATGGCCTTGCCAAGGAAGACCCACGCGTCGGAGTTGGGCATACGCAGGTTCACGCCGTTGAGATCCTCGGGGGTCTTGATCTGGCGGTCCTCAGACAGGGAGACCTGACGGGTGCCCAGATAGAAGGCACCCAGCGGCAGGATGCCCTGCTCGTCGGCGATCTTCTGGAAGACCTCCTTGCCGATGTCGCCGTTGAGGACCTTGGTCATGTGGTCATAACTCTGGAAGACATAGCCCGCGGTGAACATGGAGACCCAGGGAGAGCCGTCCGTCAGCCAGGAGGCGGAAGAGTAGATCATGTCCACGTCGCCGTTTTTCAGGGCGTCGTGCTCGGTGTCCTGACCGTACAGCGTGCCGGAGTCGTAGCACTCCACGGTCATGTTGCCGCCGGAGATGCTCTCCAGAGTGTCCTTAAAGACCTTCTGGGCCGCGCCGTGGGCGTCGGTGGGGACGGCGGCGATGGAGAAGACCAGATTGACGGGATCGCCCGCATCAGCGGCGCTGGACGCGCCGGAGCCGGATGCCGCAGGCGCGGAGCCGGAGGAGGCGGGGGTGCTGCTGCCGCCGCAGCCGGTCAGCGCTGCGGCCATCATCATGGCGCTCAGAGACAGGGCAATACTTCTTTTCCAGTTTTTCATGTGGATCCTCCTGTTCAACATTGTGCTGTTTCTTGGTGCATTCGTATATTCCATACCGGGCGTCTGCCCGGAAACGGACGAGTCAGCGGTAGATGCGCTCGCGCATCTTCAGGGCGGCGTTCTGCAGGATGCCGGCGCACTCCAGCAGCTTCCGGTCCGTCATGGTGACGGAGGGGCCGGAGGTGCTGATCCCGGCCACCAGCGAGCCGCCTGAGTTGTATACCGGAACGCCCACGCACCGCACGTTGGGGTCCCGCTCGCTGTTGTCGATGGCGTAGCCCCGGCGGCGGGTGCGGCGCAGTTCCTCCAGAATGGCGTCCAGATCGGTGATGGTGCTGGGCTGGTACTGGCGGCGCTCCTCCGGGATGCGGCTGAGCCATTCCTCCTCCGGCATGTGGGCCAGCATGGCCTTGCCGATGCCGGTGCAGTAAAAGGGTGCGGTCTCGCCCAGAATGTCCCGGTAGGGGAGCACGCCCATGCGGTCCGCCGGGTGGGCTACATATAAATAGAGGACCTTGTCGCCGTAGGGCAGGCCGAAGTACACGATCTCGCCGGTCTTGCCCGCGGTGTCCACCAGAATGTCGTAAATGGCGTTGGGATACCCCAGCTGCTGGTTGATGATGAAGGCGTACTCCAGAATTTTCAGCCCCAGCCGGTACCGGCCGTCCGGCAGACGCTCCAGATAGCCCATGGACGTGTAAGTGGAGAGGATGTTGTGGATGTTGGATTTGCTCACGCCGATCCGCGCGGCCAGCTCCGTCACGCCGAGGACCGGCTCCTGAATGGTGAAGCAGGAGAGGATCTTCAGCGCCTTTGCCAGCGACTTGACCTTTGCTTCCCCGGTGGTACCGTCCATAAAAGCGCACCTCGCAACGTTCTCCAATAGAGAACGCCTTTCTTGATTTCTGACATGATTATACGTTTATTCTAAAAGAAAGGCAACAGTTTCTAAAATTTTCGGCAAAACACCGGCGAATTTGTAAAGTAATCGTTAAAATGAAGCACGATGTTTTCAAACGAAGAACAGGATTCGCGATTTTTTGTGAGGGTCCCGTTAAGACGCGCTTGCGGAGTGTCGGAAAGGGCGCTATAATGCCGCCGGACGGCAGGATCGGACCGGTCCTCTGGACTGGAAAAGCGGACCTTTTCATCCGGGATCTGCCGCAAAATCATAAAATTGAGGAGAGACCGCCATGATCTATGACAGCCTGAAGCATCTGGAGCAGTATCGGAACGTGCACCCCGGCATCTACCGCGCGCTGCGCCTGCTGCGGGACACGGACTTTTCCAAGCTGGGAGACGAGCGCCGCCAGATCGACGGGGAGGACCTGTTCTTTTTCATCCAGAGCTATGAGACCAAGCCGGTCAACGATACGCCGGAGGCCCACCGCAGCTATGCCGACATTCAGTTCCTGATCTCCGGGCGGGAGAAGATCGGCGTGGCCCCGCTGGAGGACATGACGGAGGAGACGGAGGCCCGGCCGGAGGGCGACATCTGGTTTTACCACGGCCCGGTGGACGAGATCACCCTCTCCGGCGACCGGTTCGCCGTGTTTTTCCCCGGCGACGCCCACGCCCCCTGCATCGCCGCGGACGGCCCGGAGCCGGTCCGCAAGTGCGTGTTCAAGGTCCGGCTCTGACCGCTCCGGCGGCGGAGCGGACTGCGCCCGCGCCCTCTCCGGCGGGATGCCGGAGGGGGCGGAGCCATTGGGCGGCGGGGCCTGCGGGCCTGCCCCCGGCGCTCCGGGCAAAAAATTTGCCGGAAAGGGAAATTTACGGTTGACATTTCCGCGGCTTCTGGCTATAATAATCAAGCAGTCTTTTCTAGGGCACAGATTTGCGGCTGTGCTGGAACTGGTAGACAGGCCAGCTTGAGGTGCTGGTGTCCGAATCGACGTGTGGGTTCAAATCCCGTCAGCCGCACCATTTTCCGACGATGCGCCGGAAAGAAAGACTGCGGTTTCAGGTGAATATGCGCGAGTGGTGGAATTGGCAGACTCGCTAGATTCAGGTTCTAGTGTCCATTACGGACGTGCGGGTTCAAGTCCCGCCTCGCGCACCA
>CAKTMK010000035.1 GCA_934574045.1 uncultured Oscillibacter sp.
CCTCAAAGCATTGCGCGGCGCACCCATCAGCATGGGCCGGGGTGAGATTCCCGTGGGCGGCTGCCAGCCGCCGTCCGATTTTGTCGCTTTCATTAAATCAAAAGTAATTATAGGAGGTAGTCATGCGAAAAAATGCAATTCGTTTTATGCTAAATGATTACCCTGATGTAATGTCTATTGATGAGATGTGCAGGGTTTTGTCAATTGGCAAAAAGACTGGATACAAACTATTACAGACTGGCCAGATTCGTTTCTTGAAAATAGGCCGCGCATATCGCATTCCTAAAATCAATTTGTTGGAATATCTGCAAGTAATCCGACCGGAATGAAAAGGGCCTTTCCTATCTAAGACTGTGTTTTTTGCATTGCCGGGTGACAAGTGATACTATAAGGAGGCCGACAGCAGAAATCCTATGGTCTCCGATTTGTGCGAAAGGAGGGTTAACATGGTAGCAGGCCATCTGCATGAAAAAATGGCTATTATTACATCATTCTAAACCTAACAGATTCAGCAGGAAAAAGAAAGCCCAAATGGATCTCGACAGGCTTAACGATCAAGGGCAACAAAAAACGCGCAGAACAGATGCTCATGGAAGAACGGAGAAAATATGCCAATGCCAAGGCCGGTGACGATGTGCTATTTGCAGACTTCATGGAACAATGGCTTGAGATTGTAAAATCAACCGTCAGCATACCGACTTATTCTTCGTATGTAAATGCTGTGAAGTCAATTATTGCACCATACTTCCGAAAGAAGAAAATACTCTTACGGGATTTGCAGGCACATGACATTCAAATGTTCTATCAGGAGCAATTACAGCGGGTAAAGGCGTCGTCTGTGATTCATTATCACGCAAATATCCATAAGGCACTCAAATACGCTGTCAAGAACGATATGATTCCGAGCAATCCCGCCGACAAGGTTGAGCGGCCAAAGCAGGACAAATTTTACGGCAACTTTTACGATAGGGATGAGTTGAACAAACTCTTTGAAGCCGTTACAGGCACAAAATTGGAATTGCCGGTTCTTCTCGGTGCATTTTATGGCTTGCGTCGAAGTGAAATCGTTGGCTTAAAATGGAGCGCCATTGATTTTGAGCAAAACACCATTACAATCAGCCATACCGTAACTTCTTGCAATTTGGATGGTAAATGTGTAATCGTTGCAAAGGATACGACAAAAACAAAGTCCAGCCGTAGAACGCTCCCGCTTGTACCGTACTTTCATGAAAAGCTGCTTGCGGTAAAGGCTCAACAGGAAAGAAATCAAAAGCTATGTGGACGTTCCTATAACAGAGAATTCCTTGAATATATTTGCGTAGATGATATTGGGGATCGGTTCAAGCCGAACTATATTACATCACAGTTTCCTAAGCTGTTGGAACGGAACGGCTTCCGCAAAATCCGCTTTCATGATCTCAGACATAGCTGTGCGAGCCTCCTGCTGGCCAGCGGTGTCCCCATGAAACATATTCAAGAATGGTTAGGGCATAGCGATTTTTCAACCACAGCAAATATCTACGCGCACCTTGATTACTCATCAAAGCTCACATCTGCAAGTGCAATGGAAAGCAATTTCCATCTTGGAGCATGAAAAAGGAGCTATCAACTAAAGTTGATAGCTCCTGTGGCGGAGGGCGTGGGATTCGAACCCACGGGTCGGCTCAACACCGGCCAAACGATTTCGAGTCGTTCTCGTTATGACCTCTTCGATAGCCCTCCGAATATGTCGATTCCTATTCTATCCTAAATCCTTGAAAAAAACAAGGTCAGGAATAGGATAGAAAAACAGGATAGAACAAGCAAAAATATGGACTTCAATAAAAGCCGTTGAGTGCTTGAAACACAAGGGATTGGAGATTCTGTGGTGGCTCTAACGGGAGTAGATTTCGAGTCAAGCTCGTTACGACCACTTCGATACCGCTCCGGATCTGATATTCCCATGTTTGCTTTGGCCGCGTACCCTCAGGGCGGCCCCGCTATGACCGCTTCGATACGCTCGGGACCGGCTTTTCCCGGCGCTGAGCCAGCGCTTAGATTTTCATTATGCCATACTTTTTCAAAAGTTGCAAGCCCTGTTCGCAAAGAGTTTTTACGCGCCCGCCAAGGCCGCGGGACGGCGGGCGAAAGCAGTCGAAACCCCTCTGCCCCAACGGATCGGGCGGTCCCGCCGCTCAAATTCACAAATTTTTCACAGAAATTCCTGCCCTACCCCCTTTACAAACCCGGAGCAATGTACTATGATAGCACCGTTAGCACTCAAGGGAACAGAGTGCTAACCTGAAATCGTTATTTTTTTATATAATAAGGAGGCAGTTTTCTATGAAACTCACACCGCTTGCAGACCGTGTCATTCTGAAAATGGTGGAGACCGAGGAGACCACCAAGGGCGGCATCATCCTGACCGGCTCTGCCAAGGAGAAGCCCTCCGTGGCTGAGGTCATTTCCGTCGGCCCCGGCGGCAACGTGGACGGCAAGGACGTTGTAATGACCGTGAAGCCCGGCGATAAGGTCATCACCAGCCAGTACGCGGGCAGCAAGGTCACGCTGGACGACGTGGAGTACGTGGTCGTCCGCCAGAGCGAGATCCTCGCCATCGTTGACTGATTTCCGTCAATTTCATCTTCTGAATTTTGGAGGTATGCGATATGTCTAAACTCATCAAGCGCGGCGAAGATGCCCGCAAGGCTTTGCAGGCCGGCGTGGATACGCTGGCGGATACCGTTAAGGTCACCCTCGGCCCCAAGGGCCGCAACGTGGTGCTGGACAAGAAGTACGGCGCTCCCCTCATCACCAACGACGGCGTGACCATCGCCAAGGAAGTGGAACTGCCCGATCCCTTTGAGAACATGGGCGCGCAGCTGGTGAAGGAAGTCTCCACCAAGACCAACGACGTTGCCGGCGACGGCACCACCACCGCCACTCTGCTGGCGCAGGCCATGATCGGCGAGGGCCTGAAGAATCTGGCCGCCGGCGCGAATCCCGTCGTGGTCCGCAAGGGCATGGCCAAGGCCGTTGAGGCCGCCGTGGCCGAGGTCAAGAAGCAGGCCAAGAAGGTGGACGGCTCCAAGGACATCGCCCGCGTGGGTGCCGTGTCCTCCGGCGACGAGGAGATCGGCAAGCTGATCGCCGACGCCATGGAGAAGGTCTCCTCCGACGGCGTTATCACCATCGAGGAGTCCAAGACCGCCGAGACCTACAGCGAGGTCGTTGAGGGCATGCAGTTCGACCGCGGCTATATCACTCCGTATATGTGCACCGACACGGAGAAGATGGAGGCTAACATCGACGACGCCTATATCCTCATCACCGACAAGAAGATCTCTGTGATCTCCGACATCCTGCCCCTGCTGGAGCAGCTGGTCCAGTCCGGCAAGAAGCTCCTCATCATCGCGGAGGACGTTGAGGGCGAGGCTCTGTCCACCCTGATCGTCAACCGTCTGCGCGGCACGCTGAACGTCGTGTGCGTCAAGGCCCCCGGCTTCGGCGACCGGCGCAAGGAGATGCTGCAGGATATCGCCACTCTGACCGGCGGCACCGTCGTGTCCGAGGAGGTGGGTCTAGAGCTGAAGAACGCCACCGTGGATATGCTGGGCCGCGCCCGTCAGGTCAAGGTCACCAAGGAGAACACCACCATCGTGGACGGCGCCGGCGACTCTCAGGCCATCAAGGACCGCGTGAGCCAGATCCGTGCCCAGATCGCCAACACCACCAGCGAGTATGACAAGGAGAAGCTGCAGGAGCGCCTTGCCAAGCTGGCCGGCGGCGTGGCCGTCATCAAGGTCGGCGCTGCCACCGAGACGGAGATGAAGGAGAAGAAGCTGCGCATCGAGGACGCGCTGAACGCGACCCGCGCCGCAGTCGAGGAGGGCGTTGTCGCCGGCGGCGGCACCATCTTCGTCAATATCATCCCCGCCGTGGAGGCTCTGCTGGACTCCGTCGAGGGCGACGAGAAGACCGGCGTGAAGCTGATCGCCAAGGCTCTGGAGGCCCCCATCCGTCAGATCGCGGCCAACGCCGGTCTGGATGGCTCCGTGATCCTAGAGAAGGTCCGCTCCTCCGGCAAGAACGGCTACGGCTTCGACGCCTATAAGGAGGAGTACTGCGACATGGTGGCTGCCGGTATCATCGACCCGGCGAAGGTGACCCGCTCCGCGCTGGAGAACGCCGCCTCCGTGTCCGCCATGGTGCTGACCACCGAGTCTCTGGTGGCCGACAAGCCCGAGCCTCCCGCGCCCGCGCCCGCCGCTCCCGATATGGGCGGTATGTACTAAGCCGCGCCGAAGGCCGGAATACCCAATCGAACGAACAAGCTCCCGGTATCCGCATTGCGGATACCGGGAGCCTTTTGCATCCTGTTTCAGCGCGGCTCAGGCGGCGGCCTGCTCAGCCTGCGCTCCCACGTGGGGCAGCAGCTTGGGGGCGAGGACGCCCACCACGATGATCTTCACCATGTCGCCGGGGAGATAGGGGATCATGCCGGCCATCAGGATGCCCCACGTACTCAGGTCCTTGCCCATGTAGACGTTCAGCACGACCGCCATATAAGGCAGGCCCACCAGGTACAGCACGGCAAGGCCCGCAAGGCACGCCGGGACGATGCGCTTGATGGAGCGGCTGCCGCCGGTCAGCTTTCCAATGACCCACGCGGCGGGGATCAGGCCGATCAAAAAGCCGCAGGTGGGGTAGAGCAGATAGCCGAAGCCGCCGCCCGCCGTGAAAATAGGCAGGCCAACCAGCCCCAGCGCCACGCAGACGAACTGGCTCAGCGCGCCGTATTTCGCGCCCAGCAGCACGCCTGCCAGCGCGGTGAAAACGGATTACAGCGTAATGGCGGAGCGGAGAAACAGAGCCGTGATGAACGCGCCCGCAGCAGCTAGAACCGCGAACAGCGGAGTCGAGATCGGCAGTCATGCCATTCTGTGTGTCCCCAGCTGTAAACTTGTTTGAAAGAAAGCGTTTACAACAGTGTAGCACGAGGGGGAAGACTGTAAACAGAAAAATCCGAACTGGTTTACAGCTTTGCAGTCCTCCGCCCGTTTACAAACGGGGCGGAATGTGGTATGCTGACAGCGACTTTGAAGAAGGAGGCGGTGCCAGTGAGCCGCCAAAAGGTATTGGAGCTGCTCAGAAGCTGCTCGGAGGAGCATCTCTCCGGTGAGGAGATCGCCCAGCGGCTGGGACTCAGCCGCGCCGCCGTGTGGAAGGCGGTGGACGCGCTGCGCCGGGACGGCTACACCGTGGAAGCGAAGCCGGGGCTTGGCTACTGCCTGACCGCCGCGCCGGACGCGCTGACGGAGGCGGAGATCCGGGGCTTTCTGGGCGAGACGGCGGTGGTGGGCCGGGAGCTGGTGTGTCTGGACAGCGTGGATTCCACCAATACGTACTTAAAGAAATGGGCGCTTTCCGGCGCGCCGGACGGCACCGTGGTCACCGCGGACTGCCAGTCCGGCGGCCGGGGCCGGATGGAGCGGGTGTTCCAGAATCCCAAGGGGAAGCTGGTGGCGCTCAGCGCCCTGATGCGCCCGCCCGTGCCGCTGGAGCGGCTGACCTCCATCACGGCGCAGACCGCCGTGGCGCTGTGCGGCGCGGTGGAGGAGGTATGCGGCGTCCGCCCGCAGATCAAGTGGACCAACGATCTGGTGATCGAAAAGCGGAAGCTGTGCGGCATCCTGACGGAGATGGCGCTGGAGGGCGAGAGCGGAAAGCTCCAGTATCTGGTCATCGGCATCGGGCTGAACGTCCATCAGACGCCGGAGGACTTCGGCCCGGAGCTGGCAGAGATCGCCGTCTCGCTGGACATGGCGCTGGGACGGCCCGTCTCGCGGCCCGCGCTGGCGGCGGCGGAGATCCGGGCGCTGGACCGGCTGTACGCGGACATCTGCCGGGGCGACGTGGCCAAATATGTGGAGGAATACCGCCGCAGCTGCGTGACGCTGGGAAAGACCGTGCAGCTCATCGCCGCGGACGGGACCCGGGAGACCGCCCGCGCGCTGGACATCGACGACGACTTCGGCCTGCTGGTTCGGCTGGAGGACGGAACGGAGCGCACCGTGCGCACGGGGGAGGTCTCCGTGCGGGGAATGTACGGCTACGTGGACTGACCGCGGCGGCCGGAGAGAGAAAAATCAGACGACCAAAGGAAGCGGATATCTTGAAAAAATACTGGGAACTGTTTATCACCTTTGCGAAAATGGGCGTGCTGACCTTCGGCGGCGGCATGGCCATGCTGCCCATCCTCCAGCGGGAGGTGGTGGAGAACAAGCACTGGGCGGACGAGGAGGAACTGACGGACTATTTCGCCATCGGCCAGTGCACGCCGGGCATCATCGCCGTGAACACCGCCACCTTCATCGGCCAGAAGCTCTACGGCACAGTCGGCGGCATTCTGGCGACGCTGGGCGTCGTTTTTCCGTCTCTTGTCATCATCTCCCTGCTGGCGGGGCTCATCAACAACTTTGCGGACCTTGCGTGGGTGCAGAACGCATTCGCGGGCATTCAGGTCTGCGTGTGCGTGCTGATCTTCAACGCGGTGGTGAAGCTGCTGAAAAAGTCCGTGGTGGATAAGCGGACGCTGGTCATTTTCCTGCTGGTGCTGGCGGGCGGCTGCCTGCTGGACGTTTCGCCGGTGGTGTTTGTGCTGCTCTCCGCGCTGGCGGGCATCGTACTCAAGCAGTTGGAGGTGAAAAGATCATGATCTATCTTCAGCTTTACTGGGAGTTTTTCAAGACCGGCCTGTTCGCCGTGGGCGGCGGCATGGCCACGCTGCCGTTTTTGACCCACATCGGCGAGTCCACGGGCTGGTACACGCAGACGCAGCTCATGAATATGCTGGCGGTGTCGGAGTCCACGCCCGGCCCCATCGGCATCAACATGGCCACCTATGTGGGCTATACCATCGGCGGCGTGCCGGGGGCGGTGGTCGCCACGGTGGGCGAGGTGACGCCCTCCATTATCGTGATTCTGCTGATCGCCATGATCCTTCAGCAGTTCCGGCACAACAAGTATGTGGAATCCGCGTTTTACGGCCTGCGCCCCGCGTCCACGGGCCTGATCGGCGCGGCCTGCGTCGGCGTCATCGTGGAGACGTTCATCCGCTATTCCGCGTCCGGCACGGGAGGCGTGGACTGGTCCACGCTGACGGTCAGCGTGGGGGGCCTTGCGCTGGCGGCGGTGCTGCTGGTGCTGACCAACTGGGTCAAGCCCACGGCAAAGTGGCATCCGGTGGTGTTTATCGCCGCCTCTGCGGTGGTGGGCGTGGTGTTCCATTTCGGCGGGGTGTAAAAAAAGAGACCGGCTGCGGAAATCTTCCGCAGCCGGTCCCGGTGCTTTTCGGACCGTCAGGGGACGAGGCGGCTCAGTCAAGGCCGCTGAAGAGCTGACGGCAGTGCTCGGCCAGGAGCGAGGAGGTCTGGTCGATGCCAAGGCGCGCGCTGTTGACGCACAGGTCGTAATTCTCCGGCGCGCCCCAATGCCGACCGGTGTAATAGGTATAGTATTTGGCCCGCTGCTTGTCGATCTTCTCCACCTGCGCGGCCATGGCCTTTTCGTCCATCGGTTCCAGCTCCAGACGGTGGCGGACCCGCCACTCGAAGGGCGCGCAGATGAACAGGCGCAGGCAGTCTATGCCCGCCTGTTCCAGCACGGCGTCGGCGCAGCGGCCCACGATCACGCAGCCGCCCGCCCGGCCCAGCTCCGCGATGATCTCGCTCTGCATCTGGAACAGGATATCCTCGGCGGACTTTCCCTGCTGGACGCGGGGGCCGCCCTCGTACACGGCGGTGAACAGCCACGGATTGGCGGCCTTCTCCTCCTTCCCGGCGAACAGCTCCTCCCGCACCTCCGCCCGCTGGGCCGCCATGGTGATGAGCTGCTCATCATAGAAGGAGAAGCCCAGCGCGCTGCTGAGCCGCTTGCCGATCTCTCTGCCGCCGCTGCCGAACTGACGGCCCATGGTGATGACGTTCTTTTTCATGCTTCGTTCCTTCCTTTCCCATCCTCCGGCGGCGCGCCCTTGAGCCGCAGCGTCACGCCGCGGATATAGTCCTGAAACATTACGTCAAACATATGGATCAGCTCCTCCGGCGTCTGGCGCAGCTCGCCCCGCAGCCAGCTTTCGATGATGCCGGCCATGGCGATGGCGAGAAAGCGGGCGATCATGTCCTCCTCCGCCGGATTTTCCGGAAAGCCGTGCGCCTGAACGACATGGCGGACGACGCGGCTGACGATGCCGTTGATGTCCGTTTCGAAAAAGCGCTTCAAGTACCCGCGGCCCAGCGACTCCAGCGCACACAGGCACACGGCCCGGTTTTCCGCCAGATATTCAAAGAGCTGCAAAAGCCCCTCCTGCCACAGCAGAAGATCGTCCTGCCTGCGCAGCAGGGAGACGGCCTCCTCCTCGAACATCCAGCAGACCAGATCGTATATATCGGAAAAGTAATAGTAAAAGTGCTGCCGGCGCATCCCGCAGGCGTCCATGATCTCGGAGATGGTGATCTTCTCCAGCGGCTTCTGCGCCATCAGCTCCCGCAGCGCCGCGCAGATGGCCCGGCGGGTCTGGTCGGATACCTTGTACCGTTTTTCCATGGGAACCTCCTGTATTTCTAACGACATTGTAGCACGGAAAGATGCCGCTGTCACCCATGATTCTTTCAATTGAGGTCAATTTACGATAAATGTCAGAAATGCGACACTTATCATAATTTGACCATTGCCAGAGAGGAAGAAACTTCTTATGCTGTTACTCGGAAAAAACCCGTGCAAGGAGGGACCGGTATGCGGGAGCGGCAATATGATTTTATACTGGAAAGCCCGATGGGGACGAAGAACGGCACGCTGCGGATGCGGTTTCAGCGCGGCGCGGTCACCGGGACGCTGTCTCTGCTGGGGTTTGACAATGAGGTGGCCGGCGCGTTGAGCGGGCCGGGCGAGGTCCGCCTGACGCATCCGCTGCGTTCGGCTGTGAGCACGTTCCAATGCGAGTCGGTCCTGTCCCTGACGGGGGACGGACTCTCCGGCAGAGTGTATACGGATTGGGGCTGCTGGCTGTGCCGCGGGACCCTGACCGCCGCGAACGAGTAAAAGGAGACTTGAGTATGAAGCAAGACCGGCGCAAAACAAAGGAAAGGGGGCGGGGAGAATGAGCGATCAGCCGAAAAAGGGCGGCGGCTTTTTTGAAAAGCTGGCCACGTTTATCGTCGATAAGCGCAATCTGATCTTTTTCCTGTACGCGATCGCCATCGCCGCCAGCCTCATCACCCAGAGCTGGGTCAGCGTGTGCGACGATCTGACGGAGTATCTTCCGCAGACCACCGAGACCCGCCGGGGCCTGACCATCATGGACGACGAGATGGTGACCTATGCCACCGCGCGGATCATGGTGTCCAACACGACCTATGACATCGCCCGGGGCCTGGCGGACCAGATCGAGGACATGGAGGGCGTCTCCTCCGTGGACTTCTGGGACGCGGACAAGGACGAGGACGAGGCGTCCCTCCCCGCCACGGCGAACAAGACGCTGGACGATTACATACAGGGTAGCGACGCGCTCATCACCGTCACCTTCCGCGGGGAGGACGACGACCCGGTCACGAAGGAGTATCTGACCGGCGTGGAGGAGTTCCTTGCGCCCTACGACACCCTTGTGGCCACGGACATCGGCTATTCCAAGTCCGCCACGCTGAACGACGAAATGGGCATCATTCTGGCGGTGGCCGCCGTGGTCATCCTGCTGGTGCTGCTGCTCACCTCCCGGTCCTACGCGGAGGTGCCGGTGCTGCTCATCACCTTTGTGGCGGCGGCGCTTCTGAACAAGGGAACCAACTTCATCTTCGGCGAGATCTCCTACGTGTCCGACTCGGTGACGGTGGTTTTGCAGCTGGCGCTGGCCATCGACTATTCCATCATCCTGCTCCACCGGTTTCTGGAGGAGCGGACCCACGCGCCTGACGACCGGACGGCGTGCATCACCGCCGTCAGCGCGGCCATCCCGGCCATCTCCGCCAGCAGCCTGACCACCATCTCCGGTCTGGCCGCCATGATGTTCATGCAGTTCCGCATCGGCTTTGATCTGGGCATCGTGCTCATCAAGGCCATCTGCTTCAGCATGCTGGCGGTGTTCACCCTGATGCCCGGACTGCTGATGCTGTTTTCCAACGCGATGGAAAAGACGCGCCACAAGAACTTCGTTCCCCAGATCGACCGCTGGGGCAAGCTGGTGTACCGCCTGCGCCACTTCGGCGTTCCGGTGTTTCTGGTTTGCATCGCGGCGGGCTTCGTGCTCTCCAACCAGTGCCCCTATGTGTACGGGGACAACTCCGTCATGACCCAGCGGCGCAACGACCATCAGGTGGCCGTGGACCGGGTGGAGGGCACCTTCGGCACCCAGAACATCATGGCCCTGCTGGTGCCCAAGGGCGACACGGACAAGGAGCGGGCGCTGCTGGCGGACCTTCAGGCCATCGATCAGGTGGACTATGCCATGGGCCTTGCCAATGTGGAGGCGAAGCCCGGCTACTGTCTGGAGGACAGCCTGACGCCCCGGCAGTTCTCCGAAATGATGGACCTGACGTATGAGCAGGCCTGCATCATCTACGCGGCCTACACCGTGGATCACGAGGACAATTACGGCCCCGTGGTGGGCGGCATCGAGTCATACAGCGTCCCGGCCAAGGACATGATCCTCTTTATCTACGAGGAGAAGGAAAAGGGCTACGTGGATCTGGACGACGAGGACGAGCAGGACATCAACGACGCCTATCAGCAGATCACGGACGCGCAGGCACAGATGGAGGGCGAGCATTATGACCGCATGGTGCTGAACCTGAAGGTGCCGGAGGAGGGCGCGGAGACGTTCGCCTTTTTGGATACGCTCCATCAGACCGCGCAGAAGTATTACGACGCGGACGAGATTTTCCTCGTGGGCAATTCCACCAGCGACCTCGACCAGTCCACCTCCTTCGCCCGGGATAACGTGATGATCAGCGTGCTGTCGCTGGTGTTCGTCATTCTGGTGCTGATCTTCACCTTTATGTCGGTGGGCCTGCCCATCCTGCTGATTCTGGTCATTCAGGGCAGTATCTGGATCAACTTCGCGTTCCCCACGCTGACCCACACCAACATTTTCTTCATGAGCTATCTGATCGTTACGTCCATCCAGATGGGCGCGAACATCGACTACGCCATCGTCATCTCCTCGTGGTACTCCGATCTCAAGACCCGGATGAAGCCGCAGGAGGCGCTGGTCAAGGCGCTGGATCTGGCGTTCCCCACGGTGCTGACCTCCGGCTCCATCCTGTCCGCGGCCGCGTTCCTGATCGGCCAGATCACCACGGAGCCGTCCATCGTGGGTATCGGCCAGTGCCTCAGCCGCGGCACGCTGATCTCCATGTTCCTGGTCATGTTCGTCCTGCCCCAGATCCTGATCCTGGGCGACCGGATCGTGGAAAAGACCACGTTCCAGATGAACCTGCTGCAAAACCACGGCGTGACCCAGCGGGTCAGCGGCGCGATCTATCTCAATGGCCGGGTCCGGGGCCGCATCTCCGGCATCGTAGACGCGGAGATCCACGGCGTGGTCCACGGCGACGTCTCCGCCATCATTGCATCGGGCAGCTATCGCGCGCTGCCGGAGGAGGGCGCGGACGGCGCTGTCCCCGCCGCTCCGCCGGACGGAGACGGCGAAAAGGAAGCAGTCTGCGCACAGGCGCGGGAAAACGGACCGCAGGGAAAGGAGGAGCGGAACGATGAAACGAATTAAACGGCTCTCCGCTCTGCTGGCGGCCATCCTGATCTTCACGCTGACGGCTCCCGCCGCCGCCGCGGCGGAGGATATGATCTCCGTCCGGACGGCGGAGGATCTGCTGGAGCTTTCCCGAAAGTGTATGCTGGACAGCTGGTCTCAGGGCAAGATCGTGACGCTGGAGGCGGACGTCGACCTGACCGGCGCGGAATTTGAACCCATCCCCACCTTCGGCGGTACGTTCCGGGGGCAGGACCACCGGATCACCGGATTGTCCCTCACCGGCAGCGGAAACGTCCGCGGCCTGTTCCGGTACATTCAGGCCGGCGCCACTGTGCAGGACCTGACGGTGGAGGGCACGGTCAGCCCCAAGGACCGGCAGGACGATCTCGGCCTGCTGGCGGGCGTGAATTACGGAACGGTGGTCAACTGCTCTGCCGGCGGCTCCGTCTCCGGCGACAACCGGATCGGCGGTCTGGTGGGTACGAACGAGACCGGCGGGCAGATCATCTCCTGCAAATTCACCGGCTCCGTCACCGGAAAGCACTCCGCCGCCGGGATCGCCGGCGAGAATCGGGGCACGCTGGCCCGCTGCGTGAATTACGGCAGCGTCAATACCCGCGATCTGGAGGACGCGCCCAAGACGGACTATACGAACCTCCAGCAGCTCAACTCCATGGAAAACGCGCCGGTCTACACGGACATCGGCGGCGTGGCGGGCCTGTCCGACGGGACGGTCCAGAGCTGCCGGAACGAGGGCGCGGTGGGCTATGAACACATCGGGTGCAACATCGGCGGCGTGGCCGGGCGCAGCTCCGGCTGGCTGGACGGCTGCGTGAACACCGGCGTGGTCCTCGGACGCAAGGACGTGGGCGGCGTGGTGGGCCAGCTGGAGCCGGAGGCGGTCCAGTCCTTCAGCCGGGATTTCCTCGATAAGCTCCTCGACGAGCTGGACCGGCTGACGAACCTGATGGACCGCACCACCGGCGACGCGGACCGCACCGCCGACGCGGTGTCCGCCCAGCTGGACGACCTCTCTGAGAAGGCCCACAGCACCCGCGAGATCGCCGGCGGCCTGATCGACTCCATGACCGACTGGACCAACAACAACATCGACCAGATCAACGAGCTGTCCGCCCGCGTCTCGTGGGCGCTGGACCAGCTCACCCCCATCCTCAACGACACGGTGGATATGCTGGGCGATGTGGATAAGCTGCTGGACGAACTGAACAAGGTCCGCAAGGAGCTTTACTTCGTGGTGGACCGGGGAGACGACGCGGCGAAGGCGTTTATAGACGCGCTGGACAGTCTCCAGACGGCGGCCGCCATTCTGAGCGGTGTAGTCTCTCAGCTGCAGCAGGCGTTGCCCAACATCGACCCGTCCAACCCTGCGGAGATCCTTCCACTTTTGCAGGCACTGATATCCGAGCTGGGCAAGGCCATGGAACAACTGAACAATTCCTGCGAGGAAATGCAGACGGCGCTGAAGGCGCTGCGGAACATGGGCGGCAACATCCGCCGCACGCTGGATCTGCTGGGCGACGTGCATGACGCCGCGGGCGAGGTGACCGGCTCGCTGGGGACCGTGACCCGCGGCCTGCGGGACATGGTCAAGGAGCTGGCGGAAAAGCCGGATATCAAGATCGAACCCATCGGCAGCGACATCACCGATCAGGGCGACGCGCTGGAGGCCGCGCTGGACAGCCTGCTGGACAGCGGCGACGCGCTCAACAGCCTGCTCAACAGCTCGGCGGACACGCTGATCGGCGACCTGCGGGCCATCAACAGCCAGTTCCGGGTCATCACCAGCCTGATCCGCAGCGAAAAGTCAGACTGGAGCGAGGACCGCAGCAAGGATCTGGACGACCAGATCAAGGATCACTTCCGGGATGAATCCGACTCCTGCGATCTGGAAAAGCAGCACGACGGGCGCGTTTCCGCCTCTGAAAACGCGGGCGAGGTCCGCGGCAGTATGCAGGTGGGCGGTGTGATCGGCTCCATCGGCATCGAGACGGACTTTGACCGGGACGAGGATCTGAACCGGGTCGGTTCCTACTCGCTGGATTACGATTATCTGGCCCGGGCGCTGGCGGTCTCCTGCGTCAACAGCGGAGAGGTGACCGCCCAGCGGGACTACGCCGGCGGCGTGGTGGGCCGGGCTTTTCTGGGTCAGGTCTACGGCTGCGAGAGCTACAGTCCGGTGGTCAGCACCGACGGGAGCTATGTGGGCGGCATCGCTGGGTCCTCGTGGGGGAGCATCCGCGAGAGCTGGTCGAAGTGCAGCCTCTCCGGCACGGATTACATCGGCGGCACGGCGGGTTACGGCGACACGCTGGAAAACTGCCATACCCTCGTCTCCGTTCTCTCCGGCGCGGCCTATGTGGGCGCGGTGGCCGGAGACGTGGACGAGGACGGAACGGTACAGGGAAATACCTTTACCCATGAGACGCTGGGCGCGCTGGACGGCATCAGCTATGCCGGAAAGGCGGAGCCGGTCTCCTTTGCCGACCTCTGCGCCGCGCCGGGGGTGCCGGAGACCTTCGCCCAGATGGAGCTGACCTTCGTGGCGGACGGAAAGACGGTGGCGGTGGTTCCGTTTCAGTACGGAAAGGGCATCGACAGCCTGCCGGAGATCCCGGCGAAGAAGGGCTGCTCCGCGTCGTGGCCGGATCTGGATTATCTGCACCTTACCGCCAGCCAGACGCTGGAGGCGGTCTACACGCCGTACAGCTCTTCTCTGGCCGACGGCAGCGCCGACGGCCTGCCCCAAATCCTGGTGGACGGCAGCTTCAGCTCCGACGCGCAGGTGTCCCACACCACGCAGGACGTTACCTGGACCGATGAAAAGGGGACCGTCCGCGCCGGAACGGCGTACACCGTCACGGTGGACGATCCGGTGCTGAAGGAGGTGGCGTGCAGCGTTCACTTCCGTCAGCCGGAGAGCGGCGGACGCTATGACCTGTGGGTGCAGACGGCGGACGGCTGGGAACAGCGGGACTTCACCGTAGACGGCAGCTATCTGGTCTTTTCCAGCGACGGGGAGGAGATCACCTTCTGCGTGCTGCCCCATGAGACGAACCGGATGCTGGTCGGCGCCATCGTGCTGGCCGTGCTGGCGCTGCTGGTGCTGATCGTGGTGCTGATCTCCGTCAGGCGCAGACGGCGCAGGAGCCGCATCAGCCTGCCGGAGACGCCGGAGCAGACCGAACAGGACGCGCAGGAGAACGAAAAGATCCATTCCTGAGCCGGACCGGCGCGGGACGTGATAAAGAAAAGCGCAGAAGCGCCGGAGACGGATCACCGTCTCCGGCGCTTTTCCGGATGCTTGCGCTGTTCCGGCGGCCTTCGGCTGGGGGCATGAAATGCTCATGATTCGCCGCAGCTGGGGGGAATGTCCCCGGAGGGAAGCCGCTCTGTGCCGTTCCGTACCCTGTCCCGCTGACGGTGCTTTTGCTGATGAGCAACGCGGCTTTCCTGCTTTGCTTCCGCCGCGGGCATTGCAGCCGTCCCCTCCGCGCGGCAGAAGGAATGGCCGCTTCGAAAAAGTAAAAAGGAAAATTTCTTCGCAGATTTTCCCACGCTCGCCAAGCGAGCAGAGCGTGCGGCATTTTCGAGAAGGACGGTTCCGAAAAGAAAACGGCTCTCCACTCACACCGTGAGCGGAGAGCCGTTGGTTCTGTGCGGAATGGATGCCGGTTTTTGAGCCGCGGTCACTTCGCGTATTCGACCACCTTGGTCTCGCGGATGAGGTGGACCTTGATCTGGCCGGGATACTCCATTTCCTCCTCGATCTTCTTGGCGATGTCCCGCGCAAGAATGACCATCTGATCCTCGGAGACCTGCTCCGGCTTAATCATCACGCGCACCTCGCGTCCGGCCTGAATGGCATACGCCTTTTCAACGCCGGGGAAACTGGCGGTGATCTCCTCGAGCTGCTGGAGACGCTTGATGTAGTTCTCCAGATTTTCGCGCCGGGCGCCGGGACGGGCCGCGGAAATAGCGTCCGCCGCCTGCACCAGACAGGCGACGATGGTGCGCGGCTCCACGTCGTTGTGGTGGGCCTCGATGGCGTGGATGATATCCTCCCGCTCCTTGTACTTCCGGGCGAACTCCACGCCCAGCTGCACGTGGGTGCCCTCCATCTCGTGGTCCACGGACTTGCCCAGATCGTGGAGCAGGCCCGCCCGCTTGGCGGCCACGGCGTCGGCCCCCAGCTCGGTGGCCATCATGCCGGCGATGTGGGAGACCTCGATGGAGTGCTGCAGAACGTTCTGGCCGTAGCTGGTGCGGTAGTGCAGGCGGCCCAGCATCTTCACAAGCTCGGGATGCAGGTTGCGCACGCCCGTTTCAAACACGGCGCGCTCGCCCTCCGACTTGATGATGGCGTCCACCTCGCGGCGGGACTTTTCTACCATCTCCTCAATGTGGGTGGGATGGATGCGGCCGTCGGCGATCAGCTTTTCCAGCGCCAGCCGGGCGACCTCGCGGCGGACCGGCTCGAAGCAGGAGACGGTGATGGCCTCCGGCGTGTCGTCGATGATGAGGTCCACGCCGGTCAGAGTCTCGATGGTGCGGATGTTGCGGCCCTCGCGGCCAATGATCCGGCCCTTCATCTCGTCGTTTGGCAGGGGGACGACGCTGACGGTCATTTCCGCCACGGAGTCCGCCGCGCAGCGCTGGATCGCCTGCGCGACCACCTCGCGGGCGCGGGCGTCGCACTCCTCCTTCATGCGGGACTCGACCTCCTTGATCTTGAGGGCGGTCTCGTGGGTCACTTCGCTCTCCACCTGAGCGATCAGGTAGTTTTTGGCCTCCTCGGCGGTAAAGCCGGAGATGCGCTCCAGCATTTCCGTCTGGCTGCGCTTGATGGACTGGATCTCCTCGTTCTCCCGGTCCATCTGCTGATGCTTCTGGGCCAGCGCCTCTTCCTTACGTTCAATGGCCTCGGTCTTGCGGTCCAGATTTTCTTCCTTCTGCTGAAGGCGGTTTTCCTGCCGCTGCAGGTCGCTGCGGCGCTCCTTGACTTCCTTCTCATACTCGCTGCGGTTTCTCAGGATCTCTTCTTTGGCTTCCAACAGGGCTTCCTTTTTCTTGGTCTCGGCGCTCTTGATCGCCTCGTTGACGATGCGCGTTCCCTCTTCTTCTGCGCTGGAGATCTCCTTTTCGGCTACGGTTTTCCGATAGCGAATACCGAGAAAGAAGCAGACCGCGCCGCCCACCACCAGCCCGATCAGGGCGCCGATGATAAGCTGAGTCACGTTGTTCTACCTCCTGTTGTTTCGGTATTTTGCGGGAAAATGTGGAAAAATCGGCAGTGGCTTCTGCCGACAAAAATCCTTTTTCAGTTTAATCGCTTCCCGCCGCCCTGTCAAGGAAAAAAGTCTGACCTTTTAACAAATTGTGAATTTCCGCGCCCGGACGCGGCGGCTCAGACGCCGATATAAGCCGCAGAGGCGTAGCCCAGCTTCCCGCCGTAGCCCACCGTGTACCAGCCCTGCCGCTCGCCGTATACCGTCACGGACGCGCCGTTGGGGATGTTGGCGATGACCGTTCCCTGAGGGGAGGGATAGCTGCGCAGGTTCAGCGTCCCGTAGGACACGGAGACCGTTCCCGTCCGCGGACCGGAGGGGTAGACAAAGGGCAGACCGAACAGCTCCGTCAGCGCCCGGACGAGCTGCTGGGCGATGGAGTCCATATGCCCCTCGACCCACGAGGCGTCGGCGTAGTTGTCGTGGTATCCGATCTCCGCCAGCACGGCGGGAAAGCGGGGCAGGCGCACCTCGCCCAGCGTGGTGGTGGCCTGGGTGCGGACCAGCTCGGGCAGGGGATAGATCTCCCGCAGGTTTTCCGCGATCAGCTCCGCGCCCCGCTGGCCCTGCGCGCTGCCGGGGTAGTAAAAGACGATGATGCCCCGGACGGGGCTGGCCTCCCCCTGACCGGAGGCGTTGGAGTGGAGGGCGAGGTAAAAATCGTAATACCCCTCGTTGGCCTGCCGGATGGAGCTGGCGGCGGTCATGTCGGGCGTGTTGCGGCGGTAGGCGATGGCGTTGGAATTGAGATAGGGGATCATGTGGTCGGCCAGCAGGTTCATGTTGTACTCCTCGGACCCGCTGCCGGTGATATATGGGTTCCATTCCTGTGTGGATGGACTGAGATAGATGATAGGCATAAGCTGTCCTCCGTTCGCGCAGATTTCTGCGTTATCCTATGGTGCGGGCGGGAAAAATGTGCTACACTGTGGCCATATCGGAAAACAGAGGAGAGAAAGCGCATTATGAAAGCAGAGCGAAGCTATCCGCGGGCCGTTGTGACCGCAAAGGCGGAAAACGCCGTTCTTCAGGGCCACCCGTGGATCTATGACGCGGAGATCACCGCCCTGACCGGCCAGCCGGAAAACGGCGGACTGGTGGACGCGGTGAGCCGGAAGGGGCGGTATCTGGGCACGGGGCTTTATTCCAAAGAATCCAAGATCCGCCTGCGGCTCGTCTCCCGCAACGCCAACGACGTGTTTGACGACGCGTTCTGGGAGCGCAAGCTCCGCTGGGCGTGGGAATACCGCAAAGCGGTGCTGCGGGAGGAGGATCTGACCTGCTGCCGCGTGATCTTCGGCGAGGCGGACGGCTTCCCCGGGCTGACGGTGGACCGGTTCGGCCCGCTGCTGTCGGCGCAGGTCCTCTCCGTGGGGATGGAGACGCGCAAGCACACGATCCTGCCCATGCTGGCGGACATCCTGCGCCGGGACGGGCAGCGGATCGACGGCATCTATGAGCGCAGCGACGTGAAGCTGCGGGAAAAGGAGGGGCTGGAGCAGGTCAAGGGCTGGCTCCCGCTGCCGGGAGAGACGCCGCCGGCGAGCGCCGTGACGGAGATCACGGAAAACGGCGTGAAGTATCTGGTGGACGTGGAAAACGGGCAAAAGACCGGCTTTTTCCTGGACCAGAAGTTCAACCGGCAGGCGGTGGCCCGGCTGGCGCGGGGACGGACGGTGCTGGACTGCTTCACCCACACTGGCTCCTTCGCCCTCAACGCGGCTCTCGGCGGCGCGGCCCATGTGACGGCGGTGGACGTCTCGGAGTCGGCGGTGGAGATGGCCCGGGCGAACGCGGCGCGCAACGGCCTTTCCGACCGGGTGGATTGCGTGTGCGCCAACGTGTTTGACCTGCTGCCGGAGCTGGAGGGGCAGCCCGCGCGGTACGACTTCATCATCCTCGATCCGCCGGCGTTTACCAAGTCCCGCGCCACCGTGGCCAACGCCATCACGGGCTATAAGGAGATCAACTACCGGGCCATGAAGCTGCTGCCCCGGGGCGGCTATCTGGCAACCTGCTCCTGCTCCTACTTCGCCACGGAGGAAAAATTCACCGCCATGCTCCGCTCCGCCGCCCGGGACGCGGGGGTGCAGCTGCGCCAGATCGAGGCCCGCCAGCAGGCGCCGGATCACCCCATCCTGTGGGGCGTGGAGGAGACCAATTACCTGAAATTTTATCTCTTTCAGGTAATTTGAGGGGAAAGCGGCTTGTAAAGCGCGGGAAAAAAGAGTACAATACAAAATATTTGTGCCGCTGGGGCAAAAACGACAAAACAGGTGAACGGGATGAACATGACAAAAATCGCGGCGGTATTCGCCGACAGCGAGGTATACTCGCAGAAGGAGATCACGGTGGGCGGCTGGGTCCGCACCATCCGGGACATGAAAAACTTCGGCTTTGTGGAGCTGAACGACGGCTCCTGCTTCCGCAATCTTCAGGTGGTGCTGGACGCCGGCGCGCTGGAGAATTACGCGCAGGCCGCGTCGCAGAACGTGGGCGCGGCGCTGATCGTCACCGGCACGGTGGTCCTCACGCCGGACGCCAAGCAGCCGCTGGAGCTGAAGGCGTCCAAGGTTGAAGTGGAGGGCGTGTCCTCGCCGGACTATCCTCTCCAGAAAAAGCGCCACAGCATTGAGTTCCTGCGCACGATCCAGCATCTGCGCCCGCGGACGAACCTGTTCTCCGCCACGTTCCGCGTGCGCAGCGTGGCGGCCTACGCCATCCACGAGTTCTTCCAGCAGCGGGGCTTTGTGTACGTCCACACCCCCATCATCACGGGCAGCGACTGCGAGGGCGCGGGCGAGATGTTCCGCGTGACCACGCTGGATATGGACAACCCGCCCCGGACCGAGGACGGAAAGGTGGATTTCTCTCAGGACTTCTTCGGAAAGCCCACGAACCTGACTGTTTCCGGCCAGCTCAACGCGGAGAACTTCGCCATGGCCTTCGGCGACGTGTACACCTTCGGCCCCACGTTCCGGGCGGAGAACTCCAACACCGCCCGCCACGCCGCCGAGTTCTGGATGATCGAGCCGGAGATGGCCTTCTGCGACCTCAAGGGCGACATGGACGTGGCGGAGGCCATGATTAAGTTCGTTATCCGGCGCACCATGGAGCGCTGCCCGGACGAGCTGGCGTTTTTCAACAGCTTTGTGGACAAGGGCCTGCTGGAGCGGCTGGAGCACGTGGCGTCCTCCGACTTCGGCCGCGTGAGCTACACCGAGGCGGTGGAGATCCTGAAAAAGCACAACGACAAGTTCGACTATAAGGTGGAGTGGGGCACCGACCTGCAGACCGAGCACGAGCGGTATCTCACCGAGCAGATCTACAAAAAGCCCGTTTTCGTCACGGACTATCCCAAGGAGATCAAGGCATTTTATATGCGCATGAACGACGACGGAAAGACCGTGGCCGCGGCGGACTGCCTGGTCCCCGGCATCGGCGAGATCATCGGCGGCAGCCAGCGCGAGGAGCGGCTGGAGCTGCTGGAGGGCCGCATCCGCGAGCTGGGCATGAAGCCGGAGGATTACTGGTGGTACTGCGATCTGCGCCGGTACGGGAGCTGCCGCCACGCGGGCTTCGGTCTGGGCTTTGAGCGGATGGTCATGTACCTCACCGGCGTTTCCAACATCCGCGACGTTCTGCCCCATCCCCGCACCGTGGGCAGCGCGGACTTCTGATCCCCGCCGGACAGGAAACGGACGGCAAAAGCAAATGAAAAGGACGCTGAGCAGATGCTCAGCGTCCTTTTTTGCGGAATGGTTCAGGCAGCTCCGCCTGCCGGATGGCGCGTCCGCGCCCCGGTCACAGGAACGAGTGGTCGAAGCCGTAGGGCAGCAGCTCGGCCAGCGCAAAGGTCTTGGCCTCGCCCTTGCCGTTGAGGCAGACGACCTCGATCTCCGGCGCGAACTCCTTCATGAACTGGCGGCACATGCCGCAGGGAACGCAGTAGTCCTCGCTGCGTCCGGCGATCACGATGCGCACGAAGTCCCGGTGTCCCTCGCTGATGGCCTTGCTCATGGCGGTGCGCTCGGCGCAGATGCCCACGGGATAGGCGGCGTTTTCAATGTTGCACCCGGTGAATACCGTTCCGTCGGCGCATTCCAGCGCCGCGCCCACCGGAAAGTGGGAATAGGGACAGTAGGCGCGGTCCAGCATGGATACCGCCGCCGCCTTCAGTTCGTTCAGCGTCATAAAAAGCTCCTTTCTCCCGGCTTACTGCCAGTCGATCTCCCGCTTGGGACGGACCGATACGTCCATGATATCCTTTGCGTCGTAGAATTGCAAGTACCGGTCGCGGGAATGGCGCAGCGTGGTCCCGTCCGGATGGAGCCGGTCGCAGATCACCGCGCAGATGTCCTTTTTGATATAGCTGAAGCTCTCCACGCCCACGGACGCGAACACGCGGAAGCCCTGACTCTGCAGATACCGGAACACCGGGCCGGTGGTCTTCCAGTCGTCGCCGTCGGGCCGTTCGCCGTGGGGATAGAACAGAATGGACGTCTCGCCCACAAGGCTGCCCACCTCGTCCAGCCAGCGCTGGGTGTCCGCCTGCACGGTCTCCAGCGGCTTGCTGCCCAACCGGATGTGGCCCCACGTATGGCTGCCGAAGGTCCAGCCGGTGCGCTTTAGCTCCGCGATCACCGGCTTGACGGCCTCGATCTCTTTCTGGCGCTGGGCCTCCTGCTCGGCGGACCAGCTCTTGGTGTCCGTCTGGGTGCGGTAGCCCAGAATGCCGCAGTATCCGGTCAGGGACAGGCAGCCCTTCGCGCCGAAGGGGGAGAAGTCCGGGTGCTCCCGCACGAACTTGTCCAGAATGGGGATGGCGTCCAGATCCTGCGAGATGACCTCATTGCCCTGCGGGTCCTTGCCCTCGCTCCAGATCAGGCCGTCGTCCCCCACGATCAGCTTATAGGTCAGGCCATTTTCCAGCATATAGGGGTAGTAGTTCGTGTCGTCAAAGGAGAGGATGAGGGGCTTTTTCCCCTCGGGGAGATAGAGCGTGTTGCGGACCATCTTCGGCTGGCCGTCCTCGCCTACCGTCTCGCTCCACACGCTGTTGATGTCCACCAGCACATAGCCCCGGTCGTAAACGCTTTGCAGGATCTTATCGTACTCGTCCACCGTGACCATGAAATCGTCCAGCCCGTTGGCCTGATCGTCGCCGTCAAAGGCCAGCTCGGGATAGGCGATGACCGGATGGAAAAAGAGGTGCTCCACAATGCCGTCCCACGCGACGTAAGGCTCGGCGGTGTCCGTGGGCTGCACGGTGGGGTCGGAGATCACATACGGCTCCGGCTCAGGCGTCTCCGGCTGGGCGGAGGCATCCGGTGCGGCGGAAGAAGCGGACGAGCCGGACGCGGCGGCGGACGCGGAGCCGCCCGCGCTCCCGCCGGGGGAGGAGGGGGCCGCGCCGCAGGCGGCCAGAGACAGCGACAGGGACAGCGCCAGCAAAAGCGGCAGGAATCGACGCATAGAACATGACATCCTTTCTGAAATTTCAACTTGAGGGGTACGAAGCAGTATACCAGCTTATCCGACAAAATAAAACACAAAAGGGTGACAATTTTGTTTTTTCTGTTTCCGGCGGGGAGAGCGGAGGGAACAGCTCCGGCGGGAAGCGCTCGAAACAGCGGCGGCAGCCCGCCGGAAAGCACCGGAAACGCCGGGGAAACGTTGGGCAGAAGATGCGCGGCCTGCCTGCGGACACCGCGCCGCGCCGCCGGAGACCGCGCGCCGGTCCGGCGGCGGAAAGCGCATAAATTCCGCCCGTTTAATTCATACTTGACAAATAGGAAAAGTGTGATATATTCAAATCATAGAAATAAGGTAGGTAATTGGTCCGTCAACGGACCGGCAGTTTCAATGAGGAGGAAACAAGATCATGCGCGTTTATGCAGACAACGCGGCGACTACCGCGGTCAGCGACGCGGCCATGGCCGCGATGACGCCCTGTTTTCAGGAGTTTTACGGAAACCCGTCCAGCCTGCACACCATCGGCCAGCAGGCGGCGGAAAAGCTGTCTCTGGCGCGGCAGACCTTTGCCGCGCGGCTGAACTGTGACCCGGCGGAGATCACCTTCACCTCCGGCGGCAGCGAGGCGGACAATCAGGCCCTGCGCTCCGCCGCGGCGGCGGGCGCGCGCAAGGGGAAAAAGCACATCATCTCCACCAAGTTCGAGCATCACGCCATTCTCCACACGCTGGCCCAGCTGGAGAAGGAGGGCTTTGAGGTCACGCTGCTGGACATCCCCAAGTCCGGCGTGATCGAGGCGGAGCAGGTGGAAAAGGCCCTGCGGCCGGACACCTGCCTTGTGACGGTGATGTTCGCCAACAACGAGATCGGAACCATCCAGCCCATCGCCGAGATCGGCACCGTCTGCCGCGCGGCGGGCGTTCCGTTCCACACGGACGCGGTGCAGGCGGCGGGCCACCTGCCCATCGACGTGAAGGCCATGAACATTGACCTTCTGAGCCTGTCGGCCCATAAGTTCCACGGCCCCAAGGGCGTGGGCGTGCTGTACGCCCGCAGAGGCTGCGTCCCCCTGACCAACGTGATCTTCGGCGGCGCGCAGGAGCGGGGCAAGCGGGCCGGAACGGAGAACATCCCCGGCATCGTGGGCGCTGCCGCCGCCTTTGACGACGTGTGCGCCCACATGGCGGAGAACGCCGCGAAGATGACGGCCCTGCGGGACCGGCTGATCGACGGCCTTTCCAAGATCCCCCACAGCGTGCTCAACGGCGAGCGGGAGCGCCGCCTGCCCGGCAACGTGAACTTCTGCTTCGAGGGGATCGAGGGCGAGTCCTTGCTGCTGCTGCTGGACCAGAAGGGCGTGTGCGCCTCCTCCGGCAGCGCCTGCACCTCCGGCTCGCTGGACCCCAGCCACGTGCTGCTGGCGCTGGGCCTGCCCCACGAGGTGGCCCACGGCTCCCTGCGCCTGAGCCTGAGCGAGTACAACACGCCGGAGGAGATCGACCACATTCTGGAGGTCACGCCGGGCATCGTCGCCTACCTGCGGGACATCTCTCCCGTGTGGGACGAGCTGGAGCGCGGCGAGCGCAAGCACATCATCTGAGTTGAAAAGGAGCGTTTTGATATGCTGTACAGTGAAAAAGTGATGGATCATTTCCAGAACCCCAGAAACGTGGGCAAGATGGACGACGCAGACGGCGTGGGCGAGGTCGGCAACGCCAAGTGCGGCGACATCATGCGAATGTATATCAAGGTGGACAAGGATACCCAGACCATCTCGGACGTGAAGTTCAACACCTTCGGCTGCGGCAGCGCCATCGCCACCAGCTCCATGGCCACGGAGATGATCAAGGGCAAGCCTGTCAGCGAGGCGCTGAGCCTGTCCAACAAGGCCGTGGTGGAGGCGCTGGACGGCCTGCCCGCCTATAAGCTGCACTGCTCCGTGCTGGCGGAGCAGGCGGTCAAGGCCGCAGTGAAGGACTACTACGATAAAAACGGCATCGCCTACGGCGACGAGCTGAAGATCTGCGACCACGACTGCGAGCACTGCTCCGGCGACTGAGCCGCGGGCGAAACGAAACGGCACGGAGCGCGAGCGCCGCGGGACGGCTGTCCCGCGGCGCTTTTCTGTGTCCGCCCCGCATTTGAGGCTGGAAAATCACGGGCCGGTATGGTATAATAAAAAATCTCCGGCCCGTAACGCCGGACAGAAGAGGGGAGGAAAACCGATGACCGAGGAAAAGGACCCCTTCGCGTTCCTCACACTGACCGTTCCCAAGCGCGCGCCGGTGTTTCCCGGCAGCGTGGGCACGTTCCGCTACCGCCTGGTGCGCAGCGGAAAGGAAAACGAGGGAACGATCGAGGCCAGCGTCTACGAAAACATCTGCTTTGAAAAGGCGCAGAACATTGAAACGCAGACCTTTCCGTGGAGCGAGGACGGGATGGCACAGATCCGTGCGTGGCTGGCGGAAAAGCTGCGGGAGCGCGGCGCGCAGCCCTTCACCATCTTCGGCGGACGGTGAGTGTTTTTCAAAAGCTGTAACCGGCTCTGGAAAAGCTGCAACCGATCCGAAAAATGGACAGGAAGTGTCCGCTAGACGCTGAAAACCGTCGGAAAGCTCTGCTTTCCATAGACGGAAGTAATTGGTTTTGTGAAAAGCGCATAAAAATATTTCAAAATTTCGGCAAAAGATTTCGCCGAAATTTTGCAGCCTGATCCAAAATGTAACTACTTTTATAACGTGGGTATGGTAAAATAAACTCGCGCTAATATGCTTGCAGGGAAGGAGGAAGCTGGGAGAATGGGCGAAAAGCGCTGGCAGAATCAGTACCGCGATACTCTGGTCTGTATCGACAGCTGGGACGACGGCGTCTGCACCGGACGGCTGATCCACCGGGAGCTTCCCGGCCCGGTCGGCTTTCGCGGCGTGATGCAGTTCCTGCTGGAAATGGAGAAGCTGCTGGACGATATGCAGTTTCCCGAGCCGTTTGCAAAAACGCGCAGCTTTACGCAGGGAACGCCGCTGACCGGCGTTTCCGCGCAGGACACGCAGAAGGGCCATGTGGCCACCTTCAACCTGCGGGTCCTGTTCCGGCAGAACGCGAGCTGGCAGGGCTCCCTCCAGTGGCTGGAGGGGCATCAGGAGGCCAGCTTCCGAAGCGTTCTGGAGCTTTTGCTGCTGCTCAACAGCACGGTGGAGGAAGCGAAGCAGGGGAAAACGGACTGATTTTGGCCGCGGCGGCGCAGCGGACCAAAGCGCGATCCCGCAGGCGGGACGCAAACCGTTCAAAAGGGCGGGACGCAAAGCTATGG
>CAKTMK010000036.1 GCA_934574045.1 uncultured Oscillibacter sp.
GATTTTTTAAATTTTCTGATAGGTATCATCATTTCGCCTTATGGGCGTCTCTCCGCGGGGCAAAAAAGCCGGGCCGCGGGTGCTTCCCCGCGGCCCGGTGGGTCAGGTCAGGCTGAACGCCGCAATGGCCGCGAACAGCAGCACCGTGCAGATCGTATGCACGGACAGCGTGGTGGAGATATACTTTCCCTCGTCCCCCACATCTGCAAACAGCGGGATGATAAAGGGAGCTGGGAGCGCGTAGAGGATCATCAGGGCGATCTGAAGGCTGCGGTCATAGGGGATCAGGCGGAACACGATGAAGCTGACCGCCGCCAGCAGCAGTCCCATCACCGCAAGGCGGCACAGCACCGTCACAGCCACCGGCCGCAGCAGGGACCGGTCCAGCTCCAGCTCATAGCCCACGATCAGCAGCACCAGCGCGCTGGTGGGCGCGGTGAGCATGGAGATCGCGCCGGTGACGATCCCGCCCGCAGGGCCGGAGAGCACCCACTGGCCAACGCCCGCGGCCCCCAGCAGGATGCCCAGCGCCATGCCGATGCAGCACTTGTTGGTGACGATGTTGCGCACCATTCCTTTTATGGATACTTGCTGGCCGTCCACCATCGTCAGCGCACCCAGAAACGCCGTATAGGCAAATACCGTCTGCCCCAGATCCACCGCCGCAAAGCCGGACTGCTCTCCCATCAGAACGCCGTAAAGCGCATAGCCCAGCATCCCGCCCTCGGCGCTGGTCAGCAGGAACGGGAAAAAGCGCCCATGGGGCGCGGCCAGACGGCGCAGGGCGAAACCCGCCAGCAGCGCCGCGCCGAAGCCCAGATACACCGCAAGGAACGTCAGCACTACGGACAGGGAGTAATTCGCCGTGAAAAAGGCGTTGAACAGGACCACCGGCAGACAGAGGTCGCCCACCACCGTTTTCAGCCCCGCCAGCCCTTCCGGACGCAGGAGCTGCTTTTTTCGGCACACTGTCCCCAGCCCCAGCAGCAGCACGATGGGCAGGACCATCTGAATAACAGGAAGTATCATATGTAGAGTCTCCTCTCTGAAAAACGGGGGCACGCCCCCCCTATGGCCGCGCGTTTTCCATGGGACAGGCGGCCAAATTTATCATAGCACACCGCCCCGTCCGGCCACAAGCCGGAAAATCAGCCGCGCGGCAAACGCGCCGCCGGCGCGCCCGCCTGTTTGACGCCGGCTCCCCAAAGCCGCGCCGGCCTGCGTCACGGCGCAAAAAAATTCCTGACCTCTTGCGAGATCAGGAACTTTCTGGTGGAGACTACTGGACTCGAACCAGTGACCTCCTGCGTGTGAAGCAGGCGCTCTAACCAGCTGAGCTAAGCCTCCAAATCGGATATCTATTTTTACCCGCGGACGACCGCCGATGCGGCGTCCAACGGGTTGGTGACCCGTACGGGATTCGAACCCATGTTACAGCCGTGAAAGGGCCGTGTCTTAACCACTTGACCAACGGGCCATATCGAGTTTTGAGGCCCCACGGGACACGCTGTGTCCCGTGGGAGCTTGGTAGCGGCACCTGGATTTGAACCGGGGACACTGCGGGTATGAACCGCATGCTCTAGCCAACTGAGCTATGCCGCCATATCAGTTCGCCTTTCGACGGGCAACAAATACTATATCAGGCCCCTCCGGTTTTGTCAAGCGTCTTTGAGATTTTTTTGCCGCGTTTTTTCAAAACCATGCATCCCGCGCCGCCCATTCCCTCCGTTCGACCAATTTTGTCATAATTTTTAACCGAATTGTTTTCACTTTTTTGTTCTCTGCCGCGTCTTTTCCATATACAATGAAGTCACTGACGGGCGGAGGATGAGTACATGAGAGGAAAGCGGGAACTGCATACGCGGCGCAGACTTTGGAAAAGTCTGCTGCTGAGCGCCGTTTTGCTGCTGGGGCTGACGGTGGTGACCCCGTGGTCGCCCACGGCGGACCTTTTGCTGGCGTCCCATGCGGCGGCGGCCGTCTCCTCCGGCACGGAACCATCCGTCTCCGCCGTGTCTCCCGCGGAGTCTCCCGCGGAGTCTCCCGCGGAGTCTCCCGCAGAGCCGCCCGCAGAGCCGCCCGCGCCGCAGCCTGTGCCGGACGGGCCGGAGGAAGCGCCAGAGGAGCCGCCCGTTCTTTCGGATGAAGATCTCTTCTCCTCCGCCGCCTTTGTGGGCGACTCCCGGACGGAGGGCTTTCAGCTTTACAGCGGCCTGGAGGTGGGCGCGTACTTCTGCGCCGTGGGCGCCACCGTCCAGTCGGTGACGGAAAAGCCCACGCAGGACGCGCCCGGCGGCAAGGAACCGATCCTGGACGCTCTGGCCCGGGGGAGCTATGACCGGATCTACATCATGCTGGGCGTCAACGAGCTGGGCTGGTATCGGACGGAAGACTTCACCCGGCAGTATGAGCGGGTGATCGACCGCGTGCGGGCCGACCATCCGGAGGCCCGGATCGCCATTGAATCCCTCCTGCCCGTCAGCGCGGCGCAGGACAAAAAGCGCAGCTACGTCAACAACGAGCGCATCCGCCTGTTCAACGGGCTTCTGGAGGAACTGGCGGAGAAAACGGACTGCGTATTTCTGGACCCGGCCTCCGCCGTGACGGGCGCGGACGGAACGCTGCCCGCAGAGTGGACGACGGACGGCGTGCATCTCAACTCCGCCGGGTGCCGGAAGTGGCTGGAATACCTGCGGGAGAACCCGTTCTGACCCGCCGCCGTCTCCCATTGGAGCAGGGCGGCGGGCCTTTTCGCGCCGGTCTGAGCGGAAAAGATTGCATTTCCGGCGGGATTACTATATAATGTAAGTATGAATGATTTGTCCGCCCTCTTCCTGAGGAGGACGGACGCATACCGCCGCCCGCGCAGACAGGAGGAGCATTCGCAATGAGGACAAAGCGCAGCATTTTGATCGTAGAGGACGATCTGACCAGCCGCAGAATACTCAGCCAGATCCTGTCGCCGGACTACGACACGCTGGAGGCCGCCAACGGTCAGGAGGCCCTGGATCTTCTCAATCTGGGCGAGCACGACGTCTCCCTGATCTTTCTGGATATCTGGATGCCCGTCATGGATGGGTACACCTTTATGGAAAAGCTCCGCACGAATCACATCCTCGCCGCCATCCCCGTCATCGTCCTGACCGGCCGGGGCGGCGAGGAGGACGAGGTTAAGGCGCTGGCCATGGGCGCGACGGACTTCATCACCAAGCCCTATAAGCCCCGGGTGGTGCTCCACCGGGCCGCCAGCATCATCGCCCTGCGGGAGACGGCGGCGCTGATGAACCAGATGGAGTACGACCGGCTCACCGGGCTGTACAGCCAGGCGTTTTTCTATCAGCGGGTCCGTCAGGCCCTGCGCCGGAACCCAGATAAGAAATACGACCTGATCTGCTCCGATGTGGAGAATTTCAAATTCGTCAATGAGGCGTTCGGCCTTGAGACAGGCGACCGGGTCCTGCGCCTGATCGCGCAGGAGCTGCGGGAGCTGCCCTGCGAGCGGATCTACGGGCGGCTTCAGGCAGACGTGTTCGCCTGCATGGTGGAGCACGGCGCACTGGATCTGGAGCAAGCCCTCTCCCGCGCCGTGAAAAACGTGCGGAACAAGTCCGGCGCGGCCGGGCTGGCCATCAAGTGGGGCGTGTACGAGATCGCGGATCAGGAGCTGCCGGTGGAGCAGATGTGCGACCGGGCGCTTCTGGCCTGCAAGTCCGTGAAGGGGAAATACGGCCAGTTCCTCGCCATGTACGACGACGAGCTGCGCCGCGCCCGCCTGTACGACAAAATGCTGGAGGACGGCATGGAGGCTGCCCTGCGGGAGCACCAGTTCGAGGTCTACTTCCAGCCGAAGTTCAACCTGAACACCAGCCGCATCTGCGGCGCGGAGGCGCTGGTTCGCTGGAACCACCCCACGCTGGGCCTTCTGGCCCCGGGAAAGTTCATCCCCCTCTTTGAGCGCAACGGCTTTATCACCCGGCTGGACCAGTACATCTGGGAGGAGGCCGCCTCCATTCTGCACGGCTGGCGGGACCGGGGCCTGCCGCTGGTTCCGGTGTCGGTGAACGTGTCACGGGCGGACATCTACAACTCGGATCTGGTGACTATCCTCTGCGGCATCCGGGACCGGCACGGGCTGGACCGCTCCGCGCTGCATCTGGAGATCACGGAGACTGCCTACATGGAGAACCACACCCAGCTCTGCGCCACGGTGGCGTGCCTGCGAAGCGCCGGCTTCGTCATCGAGATGGACGACTTCGGAAGCGGCTATTCCTCGCTGAATATGCTCAACGAGCTGCCCATCGATATTCTGAAGCTGGATCTGAAGTTTTTGCAGGAGGGCAACGAGCACGGAAAGCGCCGCAGCATCCTCAGCTTTGTGGTCAGCCTTGCCAAGTGGCTGGACCTGCAGGTGATCGCCGAGGGCGTGGAGACCGCGGAGCAGGTGGAAAAGCTGCGCAGCGTGGGCTGCACCATGGGACAGGGCTACTATTTCTCCCGCCCCATCCCCAAGAAGGACTTTGAACGCTTTTTACGGGACGTGGACGTTTCCGAGGATGAAAACGCCTTCCGGGACGACGGGCTGCTGGACAGGTCCCGCCTGCTGGAGGCCGCGGCCAATCACGATTATCTCACCGGCCTGCTCAACCGCCGGGGCCTGAACGACGCGCTGACGCAGGGCCGCCTTCTGGACACGGACACGGCTGTGTTCATCTTTGATCTGGACGATCTCAAGCAGTGCAACGACTTCCGGGGCCACAGCCGGGGCGACGAGCTTCTGCGCACTTTCGGCGAGATCCTCCGGTCCCACACTCGCCGGGGCGACGTGCTCTCCCGCATCGGCGGCGATGAATTCGTGGCCGTGATGCCCCAGATGCGCTCCGTGGAATCCGCCCTGCACAAGGGCGAGGAGATCTGCCGGGCATTCCACGAAAAATGCGTGGAGCTATCCGGCGGGGTGTCGGCAGACGCCAGCGGCTCGTCCTGCTCTGCGGGGCTGGCCCTGATACAGAAGGGTGAAGCGTTCGAGGACACGTTCGCCCGGGCGGATCAGGCGCTCTACCGGGCCAAGCGGGGAAACAAAGGCGTGTGCTGCGTGTGACGCGGGCCATACACTGCATGAAAATAAAAACCGTCCGGCGGGGAAGCGTTCCCCCGCCGGACGGTCTTCTTTATGCGCCCAGCGCCGCGTCCCGGTAGTAGACCGTCAGCAGGTCCACCACCATGCCGTAGCTCTTCACGCCGTTCTCGTCGCCGTTGGCCTTCAAAAAACCGTCGTAGACCGTGCTGGACGCGCGGCGCACCGCGGAATCCCGGAACTGCGCCCAATAGTCGTTGTTGTCCCGCAGATCGGTGCGCACCGTCTCCGGCAGCGCGTCATACACCGCCCGCCAGCGGTCCGGGTCGGCGCTGTAGAGTGCGTTGCCCAGATGCACATAGCCCAGCAGCCAGCCGGAATAGGCGTAATCGTCCAGCCCGCAGGTGGTGCAGGCCAGCACCGCCAGAAAATTGCACTCCTGCTCCGAGGCGAAGCCCCGCCGGTGGGCCAGCTCATGGGCCGCCGTGGAGGGGAGGAACGCCGCGGGGCTGTCCACATTCACGCAGCTCTCCCCCGTCAGCGGGCAGTAGACGCCGGTGAAGTCCAGACAGCTCATCAGCCGGGAAAAGTGCACCGCCTTGGGCGGGCGGTCCTCCAGCGCCAGAAAGGGGAACGTTTCGCTCAGCGTCCCGTAGGCATGGGGGCTTTCCGCCAGAATATCCTCCCGGGAGACGGCAAAGGCGCCGTTCTCATCCCGGTCCACTCGGTCCGCCGTCTCCGCCAGCCGATCCGCGAAGTACCGCGTCACGGCCTCCAGCTCCTCCACGCTGACCGCCTGCGCGGTGATGCCGGACTTGGCCTGAAAGCCGTCCGCCGCGTACTGCACGCCCCACAGCCAGCAGAACGCGCACCAGACGCTCAGTCCCGTGCAGGCCGCGCCCAGCAGCAGACTGTAAAGCCGGCTCCGCCGCCGGCCCTTTTCCGCCCGGAAAACGGCCAGCCCGCCCAGCAGAAGATACGCCGGGACGAACGCCGCCAGCAGGGCGCACAGCGCCTCCATCGCGCAGAACGGGACATGGGCGCTCAACTCGCCCAGTCCGTGCCGGAACGGGATGGAGACGCTCTGCGTCAGCGCGGTCATCCACGCTCCGTTTCCCCGCACGGCGGCGTAAGCTCCCAGCAGGAGCAGCTCCGCCGCCAGCCAGAGATGGATTTTTTTGTGTCTCAGGAAAAATGCTTTCATCCGGTCAGTCCGCCGCAAGGAGCCGCTTGGTGTAAGGGTGCTGGGGGCGGTCGAAAATGTCCTCCACCGTCCCCTGCTCCACAATCTGGCCGGACTTCATCACCAGCACCCGGTGGCAGAGCTGATAGACCACGTTGAGATCGTGGGAGATGAACAGGTAGCTCAGCCCCAGCTCCCGGTTCAGCTTTTTCAAAAGCTCCAGGATCTGCGCCTGAATGGTCACGTCCAGCGCGGACACCGGCTCGTCCGCGATTAGAAACCGTGGCCGCTGGATCAGCGCCGCCGCGATGGACACCCGCTGACGCTGTCCGCCGGAAAGCTCCGCGGGCTTGGCCGCAAGGCACTCCTCCGGCAGCTCCACCCGCGTCAAAATCTCCCGCACCCGGCGGCGGCGCTCCGCCGCGTCGTACTTTCCGAAGATGCGCAGCGGCTCCTCCAGCGTCCATTCCACGGTATAGGCCGGGTTCAGCGAGCTGTACGGGTCCTGAAAGATCATCTGCGGCCGCTTGGTATAGTGGACGATCTGGCCGCCGTCCGGCTTCACCATGCCGAGGATGGCCTTGGCCAGCGTGGATTTTCCCGTGCCGGACTCCCCCACAAGGCCCAGGATCTCGCCGCTGTGAACGGTGAAGCTCACATCATGCAGGACCTCCTGCCGCTGGCGGCGGGCGGCGGCGCGGTAGCCGCAGGTCAGGTGTTGGACGGACAGGACCAGCTCCTCAGCCATGGCGTTCTCCTCTCTTTTCCCGGAAAAGCAAATACAGATCGGACTTTTATGCCCGGATCATACGGTTCGTCATCAGTCCTCCCGCTTCCGGCGGGTGGGGATGGCGGCAATGAGCCGCTGGGTGTAGGGGTGCTGCGGGTGGAGGTAGACCTCCTCCGTGGGGCCGGTCTCCACCAGCTTCCCCCGCTGCATCACCGCCACGCGGGAGCTGAGACGGCGCACCACCTTCAGATTGTGTGAGATGAACAGCATACTCATGCCGTACTCCCGGTTCAGCTTTTTCAAAAGCTCCAGGATCTGCGCCTGAATGGTCACGTCCAGCGCGGTGGTCGGCTCGTCCAGCACCAGCAGTCTCGGATGCGTCACCGCCGCGGCGGCGATCATGGCCCGCTGGAGCATTCCGCCGGACAGCTCGTAGGGGTACTTTTCGTATACCGTCTCCGGCTCCGGCAGCTCCACCGCCCGCATGGCCGCCAGCGCCCGCTCCCGCCGGGCGGCGCGGTCCAGCTCCGTGTGCAGCAGCAGGCATTCCTCCACCTGCCGCCCCACCTTCATCAGCGGGTCCATGCAGGTCATCGGCTCCTGAAACACCACGCCGATGTCCCGGCCCTGGATCTTACGCAGGGCCGCCCGGTCGGCGTGGAGCAGGTCCGTCCCGTCCAGCAGGACGCTGCCGGAGTAGTCGCACTGTCTGCGGGGCAGCAGGCCCGCCACGGACATGGCGGTGACGGACTTTCCGGAGCCGGACTCCCCCACAAGGCCCAGAATTTCGCCGTCGGCAATGGAAAGGGACACCCCGGCCACGGCCTCCCGGCTGCGGGTGTGGAATTTTACGTGGAGATCGCGGATGTCAAGCATTGCGCTCCCCCCTTCCGCTTTGCAGCCCCTCTCCGATCAGGCCCACGCCGAAGATCAGCGCCACGATGGCGCCGCCGGCGGACAGGGCGTACCATGGGGCAGTGGCCAGCATCCCCTGTGCCTCAGACAGCAGCGCGCCGAGGGACGCGTCTGGCGGCTGGCCGCAGAGGCCCAGAAAGCTCATGGACGCCTCTGCCAGAACGGCGTTGGCAAACCCGATGGTCACGGCGGGCAGAAGCATCGGGACCGTATTTGGCAGCATATGGACAAAGAGGATGCGGGCCGGACCGGCCCCCATCAGCCGGGCGCTCTGGACAAAGTTCGCGTCCCGCAGGGAGCGGAACGCCGTCCGGGCGATGCGGGCGTAGCTGGGGATGAACACCACGCCCAGCACCAGCAGCACCTGATACTTCCCGGAGCCGAACACCGTCACGCACACCAGCGCCAGCAGGATGCTGGGGAAGGCGGTGATGGTGTCGTTCACCCGCATGAGAAGCTCGTCCACCGCGCCGCCGAAATAGCCGGTGAGCGCGCCGACCAGCGTGCCGCACACGCCGCCGATCAAAATCGTTCCGCCCGCCACCAGCGCCGTGACGCCCGCGCCCTTGACCACGCGGCTGAAGATGTCCCGGCCGAACTGGTCCGTTCCGAACAGGTGGGCGAGGGACGGCGGGTCCAGCTTTCCGCCCGCCATCATGGCCGTGGGGTCATAGGGCGTCCAAAGCGCGCCCACAAGGATCAGCGCCAGCAGCGCGCCGGTGAGGATGCAGCCTGCGGCAAAAAAGCCGCTGCGGCGCAGAATGCGTCTGGTTCCGTTCATGCCGCTTCCCCTCCGATCCGCGGGTCGATCCGCCGGTTGATGAGGTCCGCCGCCGTGTTCACCAGCACCACCCACAGCGCAAGGATCACCACGATGGCCTGCACCGTGGGATAGTCCCGCCCGGAGATGGACGTGAGCAGGAGCCGCCCCAGCCCTGGCAGGTTAAAGACCTGCTCGGCCACGATGCTGCCCGCCACGATCTCCGCCATGGTCTGGGCCAGAAACGTCACCGCCGGGGCGGCGGCGTTTCGCAGCACGTGGCGGTACAAAACGCCCGCGCGGTCGTTGCCCCGGGCGATGGCCGTGCGCACATAGTCCCGGTCCATCTCCGCAAGGAGCGTGCTGCGCAGCATCCGGACGGTCTGGGCCGCCCGGGGGATGGCGATGGCCGCCGCGGGAAACAGCAGATACCACAGCGACCCCGCCGGATCGGCGGAAAAGCCGGGAAACGCCCCGTGGCGGAACCAGTGGAGCAGGATGCTGAAAAGCCACGTCAGCAGGATGCCGGTGAAAAACGGCGGCAGCGCCGTCAAAAGCTGGTTGACCGCCGTGCGCACCGCGCCGCCCACGCGCCCGCCCCGGCGCACGGACAAAAGCCCCAGCGGCAGGGCCGTCCCCGCCGTGAGGGCAAAGGCCATCAGGCTCAGCGCCAGCGTCACCGGCGTCCGGGCCGCCAGAAGATCGGCCACCGGCCCGCCGGAATAGGAATCGCCCAGATCGCCCCGGACGAAGCCGGCCAGCCAGCTCCCGTACTGCACGAGGAACGGCCGGTCCAGCCCCATCTCATGGCGGAGCTGCTCCACCCGCTCCGGCGTCGCCTCCGTGCCGAGGCGGTCGGTGGCGGGGTCCCCCGCCACCACCTGAAACGCCGCGAACGTCACGAACGAGACCGCCAGCATGGTCGCCAGCAGCGCGGCCAGCTTCTTCGCCGCGTATTTCAAGTCCGTCCGCCTCCTTTCCGCGCCGGCAGGCAGGCGGTCATCCCGCCTGCACGCCGGACAGATCCATCACATAGATGGGATAGAACCGATAGCCCGTCAGGTCGCTGCGCAGCGCCACCAGATCGCCCAGATCCTGTAGATAGACGTTGGCGGCGTTCTCCGTCAGATCGCGCTCCATCTGCTTGTAGAGCGCGGTCTGCTGCGCGTCGTCCTCCGCGGCGCTGGCCTGCTGGAACAGCGCGTCGTACTCGGCGCTGTTATAGTTTACAAAGTTCTTGCCGTAGGTGGAGGTGAACCGCTCCAGCATGGCCCGGGCGGTCATGCTGCTGGCGTCCACGCCCACCACGGTGGACTGATAGTTCCGGTCCACATACACGCGGCTGACCCACGTGCCCCAGTCCACCAGCTCGATCTGCGCGTTCACGCCCACGGCCTTGAGCTGCTCCACCAGCACCTGCGCCGTGTCGATATGGGGCTGATAGTTGGACGGGACGGTGATCGTCAGGTCAAAGCCGTCGGGATACCCGGCCTCCGTCAGCAGGGACTTGGCCTTTTCAAGATCCTGCGTGTAATAATCCGTGAGGGAATCGTCAAAATACTTGCCGAAGGCGGGATACATGCTGGACCCCAGCGCCGCGCCCGTCCCGTCGGACACCAGCTCGATCACCTGATGCTTGTCCACAGCCCAGCACAGCGCCTGACGCACGCGCACGTCGTCCAGCGGCTTTTCCGCGTTGTTGAGATACAGCGCCTGCACCAGATTCATCGTGCCGTTGAGGATCTGGAAGGAATCGCCCAGCTGGGCGGCCTGCGTCCCGGTCAGGTGGGCGCACAGGTCCACCGCCCCGCTCTGGAGCGCCAGCACCAGCGCGTCGCCGCTTTCAAAGATCTTGAAGGTCACGGTCCTGAGCGCGGGCTTTTCGCCCCAGTATTCGTCAAACCGCTCCAGCACCACGCTGTCGCCCGCCGCCCGGGAGACGAACCGGAACGGGCCGGTGCCCACGGGGGCGGTATCCTGCCCGTCGTAGTCCGCCGGGAGGATGGCGGTGGTCAGCGAGGCAAGGAACTCGTTGTCCGGCGCCTTGAGCGTGATGACCACGGTCTTATCGTCCGGCGCCTCCACCGACTGGATATTAGAAAACGCCTCCACCAGCGGAGTCCCTTCTCCGTCGGCGGCGGCGCAGCGCTCGATGGACCAGACCACGTCGTCCACGCTTACCGCTTCGCCGTTGTGGAACTTCACACCGTCACGCAGAGTAAAGGTGTAAACCGTTCCGCCGCCGGATAGTTCGTGGTGGCTTGCGACCGCGTCGATCAGGTCTCCGTCCGGGGTGGGCTTGACCAACCCCTCAAATACGTTGAACATGACTTCTCTGGTCCCTGCCGCCACCGTATGGTGTGGGTCAAGGCTTTCGTCAAGATCCTGCGCGATGCCCACGGTGATCTCGTCCACCGGGGCCTGCTGGCTCGCGCTGCCTGCGTTTTGTCCTCCCGACGAGCCGCCCGCTCCGCTGCCGTCTCCACAGCCCGGGAGTACGGCGCACAGGAGTGCCGCCAGGATTCCTGCCAAAATGCGTCTTTTCATTGCGTTCTCCTTCCCCTGGCCGCCCGAACCGGGTCGACCGGGTTTGAAAATGATTTGGCTCCTGATTCAGTTGTCGTCCCAAAAAAGGGGCCTTGCGGGTTTGTCAGAAAAATAACAACACCCGCAAGGCCGTATTTTACACGATATTTCTCCCAATTGCAAGAGATTTCCGCGCTTCAGTCCTCTTTTTCTCCGGAAAGGTCCCGTTTCGGCCGGGGCGCGCCCTCCCAATAGGCGGAGACCTCCGCGGGCATTCCCCGCTTTTTCAGGCGGCAGTTCATCCAGAAATCCATGAACGTGTTGAAGCAGGCGAACACCGGCACGGCGAAGAACATTCCCGCCACGCCGAAAAAGCTGCCGCCCACCAGAATGGCGATGATGACCCACAGGCTGGAAAGTCCCGTCCGCCCGCCGAGGATCTTGGGGCCGATGATGTTGCCGTCCACCTGCTGGAGGGCGAAGATGAACACCAGGAAATAAAGCGCCTTGATGGGCGAATCCAGCAGGATCAAAAACAGGCTGGGGATCGCGCCGAGGAACGGGCCGAAGAAGGGGATCACGTTGGTCACGCCCACGATCACGGACACCAGTGGCGCGTAAGGGAATTTGAAGATCGTGGAGAAGAAGAAGCACAAAATGCCGATAATAAGGGAGTCCAGCAGCTTCCCGCGGACAAAGCCGCTGAAGATGCGGTCCGCCGTTCCGGCGGCGCGGAAGACCCAGCCCGCCTTCGCGGGAGCGAGCGCGGCGCAGGTGAGCTTGCGGCAGTAGGCCGCGCAGCGCTCCTTCGTCGCCAGCAGATAGACCGACACGATCACGCCCACCAGCAGGTTTTTCAAGAAGGACAGCGCCGTGAGGACGCCGCCGCCCACGGCGGTCATGAGCTGCTGCGCCTGCGGCAGGAGCTGGTCGGTGACCAGCTTGGAAAGGTCGGCGTAATACGCGTTCATCTGGTCCATGACCCACGTCTCCAGCGAGGGGTTCTGCTCCAGCAGCGCGGTGGTCCACTGGAGGATGGTGTTGTAGTACGTCTCCATATTCCCGGCCAGACGCAGGATGCTGCGGTACACCTCCGGCACCAGAAAGCTCATCAGCAGATAGCCGAACACCGCGATCACCGCCCACGTGGCCGCGAGGCTGGCCGCCCGGACCCACGCGGCCCGGAAGCGCCCGCCCTGAAACGCCGCCCGGCGGGGCGCGATATGCCGGTCGAAAAAGTCCACCATCGGCGCCAGCAGATAGGCGATCATCGCGCCGTACAGGATCGGCTCCAGCGCCGAGATCAGCCGCGAGAGCAGCAGCACCGCCGACCGATGGCCAAACAGCACGTCGTAAAACAGGAGGATCGCCGCCACAGTCAAAAATACGGTGACGCCCGCCTTCCAGTATCTGCTCTGCCGCATACACGTTCCTCCCAAATCGTTTCGCCGCGGCGCTCCGCGGCCGCAGGATGGTTCCATTGTACCACGGGCGCAAAGGGAATTGCAATAGCGCCCTGCCCGTGCTATACTGTTTCAAACCGTTCGGATGCGGTATTTTTTTGAGATTTTACGGCTTCTTTACAGCCGGAACGGCAGGAGGCTCCGCCATGGATGGAAAAAAACTCCTTATGATCGTAAACCCCCGCTCGGGAAAGCTCCGCTCCCGCGGGCCGCTGTTCGACGCGATGTGCGTCCTGTGCGACGCGGGCTGGCTCGTCAAGCTCCACCTGACCGCCGGACCGGGCGACGCGGCCGAGACCGCCGCCGCGGAGGGCGCGGGCTATGACGCGGTGATCTGCGTGGGCGGGGACGGGACCCTCAACGAGACGGTTTCCGGCCTGATGGAGCTGAAGTCCCCGCCGCCGCTGGGATACTTCCCCCGGGGCAGCACCAACGACTTCGCCGCGAGCCTGCGCATCCCGCTGGACCCGGTACAGGCGGCCCGGGCCGCCGTGTCCGCCGCGCCCCGGCGGCTGGACGTGGGCCGCTGGAACCGGCGCAGCTTCGTGTACGTGGCGTCCTTCGGCGCCTTTGTCCGCAGCTCCTACGCTGCGCCGCAGGAGGCGAAAAACGCCCTGGGCCACTTTGCCTATATTCTGGAGGGCATGAAGGATCTGAACACCCTGCGGCCCTACCGGCTCCGGCTGACCGCCGACGGCGAGCGGCTGGACGGGGAGTATCTCTTCGGCGCGGTGTGCAACTCCACCTCCATCGGCGGGCTGATGAAGCTGGACCCGGACCGGGTGGTGCTGGACGACGGGAAGTTTGAGATGCTGCTCATTCCCAGCCCCCGGAGCGCCGGGGAGCTGAATGACCTGATCCGCGCGCTGCTGAATCAGGAGTACGACCGGGGTGGGCTGGTGTTCCGCCACGTCTCCTCCGTTCAGGTGGAGCCGGAGGAGGAGCTTCCCTGGTCCCTCGACGGGGAGTACGCCCCCGCCGCCGCGGCCGTGACCATTGAAAACCGCCGTCAGGCCCTCGCCTTTCTTCTGGGAGGAACGGAATGACCGGGCTGGAGCTGGAGCGGGCGTGGCGGGGCCGGGAGCCGGGCCTGCTGGGCCGGAAGCACGCCTGCGCGGTGCTGTGCCCCTTTGTGGAGACGGCGGAGGGCCTGCACCTGCTCTTTGAGGTCCGGGCGCCGTCCCTGCGGCGGCAGGGCGGCGAGGTATGCTTTCCCGGCGGCCGGATGGAGCCGGGCGAGACGCCGGAGCAGTGCGCCCTGCGGGAGACGATGGAGGAGCTTTCCATCCCGGCGGAGCACATCCGTCTGCTGGGCCGATCCGACTATCTGTGCCAGCCGGGGAAGTTCTCCCTCCAGCCCATCCCGGCGCTTGTGGACGGCGCGGGCCTGCGGGCCATGCGCCCCTCCCCGGCCGAGGTGGCGGAGACGTTCACCGTCCCCCTCTCTTTCTTTCAGGAGACGCCGCCGGAGGTGTTTGTCTACACGCTGGAGCCGAAGATCCCCCCGGATTTCCCCTACGGCGCGGTGAACGCCTCGCCGGATTACCGCTGGGAGGCGGGCGAGGCGGAGGTCCCCATCTGGCGCTGGGAGGGCCGCGCCATCTGGGGCCTGACGGGCCGGATCGTGAAAAACCTGCTGGAGACGCTGGGCAGCGTCCCGCTCTGAGACCGGCCCCGCGCCCGTCTCAGGCGTCCCTTCCGCATTTTCTGAAATCTACGCAAAAACAGCGGCCGCCGTCCCGGATGGGACGGCGGCCGTTTTGCCGCGCGGCGCGCTTCGCCGCGTCCTGATTCACTTCGTCTCCGCCGCACGGGCCTTCAGCTCACGGCAGGCGATGCGGAAGCTCTCCTCCTCCATGGGGTACTCCGGCAGCGTCTCCGGCAGCGTCTCGCCCCGGTGGGCATAGATCGCCGCCATGACACGGCGCAGCAGCGGCGGGTTCTTCACCAGAATCGGCCCGGTCAGCTCGGAGGCAAACACACCGTTTTTCCGAAAGCCCTCCGGCCCCCGGTCCCGCTCGTTGCCAAAGCCCATGGCCAGCTCCGTCACCAGCGGGGTCAGCACGCCGGAGATCACCGTGCAGGAGTTCATAAAGCCCACCACGGGCGCGGGATACAGGTCGGTCTGCCCGTACACGTCGCCCACGTACCGCTTCTTTCCCTGCACGCTCTTGAACGCGCCCACGCCCACGCCGTCATAGACATTGCCCGCCGCGTCGGTAATGGACTGGCCCAGAAGCTGCATGGCCGTCCCGCAGAAGAGCATGGCCGTGCCCGCGTCCGCCGCGTCCCGGATCTCCTTTCCAAAGCGCTGGAAGTCCATCAGCGCGGCCCGCTGGCTGCGCTCCGTCCCCGCGCCCATGAACAGAAAGTCCGCGTCCTCCAGCCGGGCGTCCTCTCCGGGCCGGACCTCGTCCACCGTGACGGTGTTTCCGATGTCCTCCAGATGGCGCTTCAGAAGCGCCAGATTCCCCCAGCTCCCGTACAGGCTCATCAGGTCGGGGTAAAAATGCACGAATCGCAGTTCCATGTCAAACGGCCTCCTTTTCCACCTGAGAGAGGAGCTTGTCCCGGTCGGAGAAGCAGGTGAGCACGTACACGTCCTCCGCGCCCCGGTCCTTCAGGCTCTGGCAGGCCTCCGTGATGTCCGGGTGCAGCTCGATCCGCTCCTGCGGCACGTCCGTAAAGGAAAAGCGCACCGCAAGGTCGCTGGCGTACTGCCCGCACAGAAGCACCCGCTCCACGTGCGGGCAGTTGAGCAGGCCGAAGTCGATGTCCCACAGCCAGCTGGTCTCGCTGGTGTAATACTTGCGGCTCACCGCGTCCACAATGATGACCACCGTGCAGGGGTCCTGCGTGGAGCGGACATAGCGCAGGTTCGTGTCGTAGGCAATGGAATTTTCGTGCTTGCTGGTCAGCAGCACCCCGTGGTGCGCGCCCAGCAGGAAGCGGACCATGCGCCCGTTTTTCAGGATATAGTTGTTGACGACCTCGCCGATCCGGGCGGAGGAAACGCCGCACTCCCGGCACAGCGCGTAAGCCGCCAGGATGTTGTACACATTATAAATGCTGCGGAACGCCAGATGGATGGTCAGCTTTCCGTCCAGCGTCAGCACGCCCTGCTCCAGATCCAGCTGCGTGGCGGCGTAGTCCACCATCACGGGCCGGCGGAAGCCGCACTCCGTGCAGTAATAGCTGCCGATGTGGTTGAAGTGGTAGTAGGTATACTTCATGGGAGACTTGCAGATGGGGCAGTACGCGCCGTCGTGATACGCGCCGGACGGCTCCGTGGTGGAGAAATCGCAGCGGTTCAGGCCGAACCAGCGCACGTTGTCCCGCCCCGCGCCGAAGCAGGCGGAGAGGGGATCGTCCGCGTTGAGGATCAGCCGCGTCTCCGGGAACATGGCGGGCTTGAGCGCGTCGAACACCCACTCGGGATGCCCGTTTCGGGTGAGCTGATCCCGGTAGAGATTGGTGACGACGAAGTGGGTCGGGTGGAAAAAGCGGAAGCTGCGGGCGGCGTACCGCTCGTCGGACTCCAGCAGCAGCACGTCCGCCTTCACCACGCCGCCCATGGTGGAATGGGTCAGCACCGCGGTGGTCACGCCCTCGGTCTGGTTGGAGCCTTCCTCGTTGTAAACCACGGTCTTTCCGTCCGCCCGCAGGATCGCCGCGATCATCTCCACGGTGGAGGTCTTTCCGTTGGACCCGGAGACGGCGATGATGTACCGCGGGAGCTGCACCCGGCTCAGGATATCCGGGCAGATCTTCAGCGCGAACTTTCCGGGCATGGAGCTGCCCTTTCCGATCAGCCGCCCCACAAAGCGGCCCAGCTTGCACACCAGAATGGCGAGAAATTTTCTCATGCCTCGGCGCCCTCTTCCCTCTCAAAATCTCGGAACTCCGCGACGGCCCGCACCGGCGCGCCGTCCGCATCCACAAATTTCATCGGCAGCGCGAAAAACATCATGTCCTGCCGGCCCACCACCTTGCGCAGGCACAGGCTCTCCACGATCACCAGCCCGCCGCCCAGCAGCGTCTTGTGGGCCAGAAACTCCGAATCCGCCAGCGTATCCACGCTCAGCGCGTCCGTCCCCACGCCCTTGAGCCCGCAGGAGACGAGATACTCCGCCGCCGCCTGATCCGGGACAGGGAATGTGTCGTCAAAATAGGCGGCGGTCCCCCACTTTTTCTCCCAGCCGGTGTAAAAGAGGACAAAGTCGGTGGACAGGACCGTCCCGTTCAGCCCCCGCAGGAAGTCCGCGGTGATGATCCCCCGGGGCGGCAGAAAGGACACGTCCACCACCGCTGCCCGCCCGCAGAACTGGGACACGGGCAGCTCGTCCAGCGTGGAGCCCCGTTCCAGCAGATGGGACGGCGCGTCCATGTGGGTCCCCGTGTGGGACACAAACTGGATCATCGTCTCCCGGAATCCGTCGCGGATCAGGTTCCCGGTGGGCTTGAACGCGGGCTGGGGCGAGCCGGGATAGACCGGCATATCCTCGCGGATAGTATGCGTCAGGTCGAGAATCATAATCGTATAACTTCCTTTTTCTCTGAAAGTGGCCGGTCCGGGGGACCGGCGGCGCAGCGTCAGCGGCTGAGATAGATCATCAAAACGGCGACGTCCGCCGGGGACACGCCGGAGATGCGGGAGGCCTGTCCCAGATCGGCAGGGCGGACGGCGGCCAGCTTTTCCCGGGCCTCCAGCCGCAGCCCCTCGATGGCGGCGTAGTCGATGTCGGGCGGAAGCGTCCGGCGCTCCATGCGGCGCAGCTCCTCCACCTGCTTTTCCTGCCGGCGGATGTAGCCCTCGTACTTCACGTTCAGCTCCACCTGCTCGGCCTCCGCCGCCGTCAGGGCTGGGCGGGCCGGGTCAAAGGGCGCCAGCTCGTCATAGTGGATGCCGGGACGGCGCAGGAGATCCGCAAGGCGGCAGCCGTCCGGCACGTCGGCAGTCCCCTTTTCCGAGAGAAACGCGCTCAGCGCCGCCGAAGGCGCCGCGCCCGCATGGGCAAGGCGGCGCGCCTCCGCGTCCACCCGGGCGTACTTCTGCTCCACGGCCTCCAGCCGCTCCCGGGAGATCAGGCCGATGCGACAGCCCACCGGCGTGAGCCGCCGGTCGGCGTTGTCCTCCCGCAGCAGCAGCCGGTATTCGCTTCGAGAGGTCATCATGCGGTAAGGCTCGTTGGTCCCCTTGGTCACCAGATCGTCGATCAGCGTGCCGATATAGGACTCCGACCGGGAGAGGATCATGGGCGGTTTCCCCAGCAGCTTGAGCGCGGCGTTCACGCCCGCGGCAAAGCCCTGCGCCGCCGCCTCCTCATATCCGGACGAGCCGTTGAACTGCCCCGCGCCGTAAAGCCCGGGCACCTGCTTGCACTCCAGCGTGGGGTACAGCGCCAGCGGGTCGATGCAGTCGTACTCGATGGCGTAGGCCGGACGGGTCATCTCCGCGTGGGTCAGGCCGGGGACGCTGTGGAGCATTTTGAGCTGCACGTCCTCCGGCATGGAGGAGGAAAAGCCCTGAATGTAAAGTTCCTCCGTGTTCAGCCCCATCGGCTCCACGAAAAGCTGATGGCGCTTCTTGTCGGGGAAGCGGACGATCTTCGTCTCAAAGGAGGGGCAGTACCGGGGGCCGACGCCCTCGATCACGCCGCCATAAATGGGGGAGCGGTCCAGATTGTCCAGAACGATCTGCTTCGTCTCCTCCGTGGTCCACGTGAGATAGCACACCGCCCGGTTCACCGGCGGCTGCTCCGTGGTGAAGGAGAACGGCACCGGCCGGTCGTCCCCGGTCTGAAGCTCCATCGCGTCAAAGTCCACGCTCCGGGCGTTGACCCGGGGCGGCGTGCCGGTCTTGAACCGGCGCAGGGGCAGCCCCAGCTTCAAAAGGGAGTCGGTCAGGCGGTTGGCCGCGTGCATCCCGTCCGGGCCGGAGGACTCGATGCACTCGCCGATCAGCGTCCGGCCCTTGAGGTAAGTGCCCGTGGCGATCACCGCCGCGCGGACGGAGTACACCGCCCCGGTGGACAGCACCGCCTGAGACACCGCGCCGTTTTCCGTCCGCAGCTCCACCACCTCGCCCTGCCGGACGGACAGGTTCTCCTGCCGCTCCAGCACGCGCTTCATCCGCTCCTGATAGCGCCGCCGGTCCGCCTGCGCCCGCAGGGACCAGACCGCCGGGCCCTTGCCCCGGTTCAAAAGGCGGTACTGGATGCAGCACTCGTCCGCCGCGCGGCCCATCTCGCCGCCCAGCGCGTCCAGCTCCCGGACGAGGTGGCCCTTTCCGGTCCCGCCGATGGCGGGGTTGCAGGGCATATTGCCCACCGCGTCCAGATTGATGGTGAACGCCACCGTTTTCAGCCCCAGCCGCGCGGCGGCCAGCGCCGCCTCGATGCCCGCGTGTCCCGCGCCGATCACCGCGATATCAAATTGTCCGGCGTCAAATTCCGTCATATGTTCAGCTCTCCGGTCATGCGCGGCGCGGTCAGTCCGCGCGGCGCAGCGTCAGCGATACGATCTCCGGCCGGTTGAACAGCCGGACGGAGGGAAAGATGTTTCCAAGCCCGCGGGAGACCAGCAGCCGTGAGCCTTCCACGGTGTAAAACCCGTCGGTATACGACGGGAAAAAGCCCTGATGCGTGTCCAGCAGCCCGTCCGTGAACGGCAGGCGGATCACGCCGCCGTGGGCGTGGCCGCACAGCGTCAGGTCGTAGCCCAGCCGGTAATACTCCGACGCAAACCGGTCGTTCCGGTGGGCCAGCAGCAGGCGGAAGTCGTTCTCGCCGTACTGCTCCAGAAGCTCCTGCGTCACCTGCTCCGGCGTTTTCTGGTCGGCGTAGGCGTTGGGGTCGTCCAGCCCGGTCACAAGGATGCGGGCGCCGGAGCGCTCCACGGGGACGGTCCCGTTGCGCAGGCACGTCACACCCGCGCCCTCCAGCGCGTCGCAGATGTCCTCCGCCTGCCGCGCAGCCCACTCGTGGTTCCCCGTGACGTAATACACCGGCGCGATCTCTGCCAGCGCGCCGCCGATCCCGGCGGCGTATTCCAGCGGCCGATCCGTGTGTTCGTCCACCAGATCGCCGGTGACGGCGATGAGATCCGGCTCCGCCGCCCGGACCGCCGCAAGGAGCCGCTCATTCTCCGGGCCGAACTCCTTTCCGTGCAGGTCCGAGAGCTGGACGACGGTGAACCCGTCGAACGCCTCCGGCAGCCGGGAGGAGGAAAGCTCGAACCGCTCCGTCTCCAGCGCGTTGTTGTCCCAATAGACAAAGCCGGCCAGCGCCAGCAACAGCAGCAGCGCGCCGGCCGCGCGCCGCCGGTTCCGTTTCTTCATGGACCTACCTCGATCTCTCCGCGCCGCCGTCCAGCCGTACCCGTCCGGGGCGGCGGGCCGTTTCCGTTCCGCCGGAGGTCCCGCGGGACGCGCCCGGCGGCAAAATATCCGCAGTTTTTAATTATATCATAGTCCCCCGTTTTTTGACGAGATAAAATTTCAACAAAGAATCGAAAATAAACCGGCCTTTCCACCCGCCCGCTCGTAGGATTTTACAAAAAAAGCCTGCCCCAGTCCTGCTCGTTTCCTCCGCGCCGCGTTTCGTGCCCCGGACGCGGCGGGAGCAAAGCGCTCCGACCCTGACGTGTGTGCGGCCTGCCGCCCGCTCAGGCCGGCGGAAACGAAACACTCCAGCCCCCAGCGCCTGCCCTATGCCCGCACAAGCAGCGCGTGCCGCCCCGAAACGCCGTCTCCGCGTCCAGCACGGGGTCAAAGCTAAGCCGTGGCCATTCTTTTGTAAAAAGCAGATAAAAAATTGTTACGTTTTTGTAACAAGTATCAAAAACCGCTTGCATTTTTCAAATTGGCGGCTATAATAGTCCATGGACAAACGAAGAAAAGGAGGCGCATAGCATGATGCAGAACGAAAAGTTCACAGCGTTTGATCTGGACGACCTGATCTACGGTACGATCACTCTGGTCCCCAGCGACCGCTAAGGCAGCAACGGAGCCGCGCTTAAACGAGCGTGGGTCTTTTCTTTTTATACGAAAAGTGGACCTGGACCGGAGGCGGACGCGCCCCGGCCGGCCGCTGCCGTCCGTCCGCGCGCCGCGCGGGACTGAAAATTTCATAAAACGATGGACGCGCCGCCGGGAAGCTGCCCGGGCGGCGCTTTTTGATGCGCAAAACCGGAAAATTTGAGAAAAATCTGTGGATTTTTTGGCGGAACTGTGGTATTTTACAGGTAGAGAATGGCTCCCGTGTGTGTTTGGGAGCCTTTTGGGGAGAGAGCCTATGAAAAAGAGAATGTACGCAGTCCTGCTTTTGACTGCCGCGCTGCTGACCGGCTGCGCCGCGCCGGGTCAGGGCGCGGGCGCTTCCGCCGTTTCCGCACCGGGACCGGCGGCGTCTCAGCCGATCCGGTCTCCTGCAGCGGCGGAGCCTGCCGTCCCCGCCGCGGTCACTGTGGACGCGGCCAGCACCCGGGATTCCGGCCCGGAGCTAACGGAAGATGAGATCCTTTCAGCCTATGACCGGGCGGTGACGGCGTATGAGTGGTTCGACCTCACCCCTCTGCCCTGCGGCGGGGAGGACATCACGGAAAACGGCGTCCGGTACCGGCGGGTGGAGTATCCCGGCTTCGACACGCTGGACGATCTGCGCATCTACCTGCGGGGCCTGTTCTCCGAGGATGTGATCGCCCGCCTGCTGCCCCAGGACGATCCATGCCCGCTCTACGCAGATATTGACGGGCAGCTCTGCGTCCGCCCCGGCGGACGGGAGGCCGAGAGCGGAAAGGGCAGCGCCGCCGCCGCGGTGGAGCGCCGGGACGACGGGAGCTACCAGGTCAACGTGACGGTGGACCTGCTGGACGAGGAGCAGCTCACCGTCTCCGGCGTGGAGTGCTACTCCTTCCCCTACCGCCGCGAGAACGGCCGGTGGGTCTTTACCGATTTTCAGCTCGTATACTGATCCGCATGGGCGGGCGCTTTCGCGTCCGCCCATTTTTTTACTTTTTTGGATGGAAACCGGCGGAAATATGACAAAAAGTTTTGTATCCTATCTATTTTTTTGGTTAAAACCGGCAAGATATTCTTGCAAATATCCCGCCGTATGCTAAAATAAGAATAGTAAAAGTTCCACACAAAATGCAACGAGAAAGGATGCGCAGGAACAAAATGGAAAACATGTTCTGGATCGGATTTGCCGGCTTCGCGCTGGCGGCGGCCTTTGCGATGATGCAGAGGAGCCGGGTCATGAGCTATTCCGAGGGTACGGAAAAAATGCAGAAGATCGCGGCTTCGATCCGCGAGGGCGCCAACGCCTATCTCAAGCACCAGTACACAACGGTGGCGAAGGTGTTCGCCGTGGTATTCGTGATCCTGCTGGTCATGGCGTTCGCCACCGGCGGCGAGATGCTCTCCAAGTTCACGCCGTTCGCCTTCCTGACCGGCGGCATCTGGTCCATGCTGGCGGGCTTCATCGGCATGAAGATCGCCACCAACGCCAACGCCCGGACGGCGCAGGCCGCCAGCGAGAGCCTGAACAAGGGCCTGCGGGTGGCGTTCTCCTCCGGCTCGGTCATGGGCTTCACCGTGGTGGGCCTGGGCATGCTGGACATCTCCATCTGGTATTACGTGCTCCACGGCGCGTTCGGCATTACCGACGCGGCCCAGCTGGCCAATATCATGGTCATGAACGGCATGGGCGCCAGCTTCATGGCCCTCTTCGCCCGTGTGGGCGGCGGCATCTACACCAAGGCCGCCGACGTGGGTGCGGACCTGGTGGGCAAGGTGGAGGCCGGCATCCCGGAGGACGATCCCCGCAATCCCGCCACCATCGCCGACAATGTGGGCGACAACGTGGGCGACGTGGCCGGCATGGGCGCGGACCTGTATGAGAGCTACGTCGGCTCCATTCTGGCCACTTTCGCCCTCTCCGCCGCCGGCGGATACGGCTACGCGGGAATGCTTCTGCCCATGCTGATTGCCGTGTGCGGCATCGTCTGCTCCATCATCGGCTCCTTCTTCGTCAAGACCAAGGAGGACGCCACCCAGATGTCCCTGCTGCGCTCTCTGCGCACGGGCACGTATCTGGCCGCGGTCCTCTCCGCCGTGGCCGCCGCGCCGCTGACGCTGTGGACCGTTGGAGGCTGGGGCGTGTACGTCGCCATCCTGTGCGGCCTGATCGGCGGCTGCGCCATCGGCTATTTCACCGAGTATTACACCTCCGACACCTATAAGCCCACCCAGCAGCTGGCCGCCTCGTCGGAGACCGGCTCCGCCACCGTCATCATCGGCGGCCTGAGCCTTGGCATGAAGTCCACCGTGGCCTCCATCCTGATCGTGGCCGCGGCCGTTCTGGTGAGCTACTTTGCCGCCGGCGGCACGCTGGCCATCGTGGATGCCTCCGGCCTGTTCACCGCCGGCTTCTACAAGGGCCTGTACGGCATCGGCATCGCGGGCGTGGGTATGCTCTCCACGCTGGGCATCACGCTGGCGACGGACGCTTACGGCCCCGTGGCGGACAACGCCGGCGGCATCGCCGAGATGGCGGGCCTGCCCGAGGAGGTCCGGGATCGGACCGACGCGCTGGACTCTCTGGGCAACACCACCGCCGCCACCGGCAAGGGCTTTGCCATCGGCTCCGCCTCGCTGACCGCGCTGGCCCTGCTGGTGAGCTATGTCAACATCGTCCAGACCAAGACCACCGACGTTTTGAACTTCAACCTGACCAGCCCCACCGTGCTGGTGGGCCTGTTCGTGGGCGCGATGCTCACGTTCGTGTTCTCCGCGTTCACCATGAGCGCCGTGCAGACCGCGGCCCAGTCCATCGTGGTGGAAGTCCGCCGCCAGTTCCGGGAGATCGCCGGGATCATGGAGGGCAAGACCGACCCGGATTACGCCTCCTGCGTGGGCCTGTGCACCCGGGGCGCGCTGCATGAGATGGTCGCTCCCGCCCTGCTGGCCATTATCGTCCCCATCGCCACCGGCCTGATCCTCGGCCCCACCGGCGTGGTGGGTCTGCTGGGCGGCGTGTCTGTCACCGGCTTCGCCATGGCCGTGTTCATGTCCAACGCCGGCGGCGCGTGGGACAACGCCAAGAAGTATATCGAGTCCGGCCATCACGGCGGAAAGGGATCCGACTGCCACAAGGCCGCCGTGGTAGGCGACACCGTGGGCGACCCCTTCAAGGATACCTCCGGCCCGTCCCTGAACATCCTCATCAAGCTCTGCTCCACCGTTTCCATCGTGTTCTCCGGACTGGTCATCGCCTTCAATCTGATGAATCTGCTCTGAGTTTTCAGCGCCGCGCCGCTGGAGGGCTCCGCCCCTCCGGCGGCGCTTTGTCTGTCCGTTCCGCCGCCGTCCGCTCTGTCCGCTGGAAAATATCCAGTCCGCGTTTCTTGACAGGTTAATCGTTTAACAGTATAATAGTTGCGAAATTCAACGGC
>CAKTMK010000037.1 GCA_934574045.1 uncultured Oscillibacter sp.
ACGGAAATCAAGCGCGAAGCAAATAAAAGAACAGCGGAGGACGGATTCCCGTCCTCCGTTGTTTCTGTTTTCGGGCGCGCCCAGCGCAGGGCGGCGGTGGTCCATCCTCCCCGCCGGTCGGAAACGACCCGCGGAACGCAACCCGAGCCGCGCACAAAGCGCCCGGTCTGTCAGCGGCGGCAGGCCGCTGGCGCAGTCAGGACCGCCGAACCGGACGAAAACAACCAAACGCTCCCGCTGACGTACAGCGCCCCCTCCGCCGCGGGGCGGAGGGGGCGCGAACTGCGTGGAAAAAACGTCCTTGCTCCGCCGGCGGAAGCAAGGCGCACTCGGACCGCCGGGGGAAAAGCGCCGTTGCCCGCATCAGAGCGCGCCAAAGCCCGGCAGAGCGGCAAGTTCCTCCCCTCCCCGTTCGGAAACAAGCAGCGAGAGGGACCCGCCGCAGAATTTTGCGGCAGGCCCCTTTTAGCTGTCCGGTCAACAGTTTACGCCGTCAGCACGCCGATCGCGGCACGGCCCGTCCTGACGGGAAGTCATACACCTTGGAGCGGCGGCTGTTGACAGACCGTATCTTATTTCTTGTGGCTCTCCATAAATACGGACAGCCGGTGCGCCAGCACTGCCATCTGGGCGCGGGTCGTAGCGCCCGCCACATTCATCGTGTAGTTGCCGATGCCCTTGAAAATGCCGAATTGATAGAGTATCTGGAACGCGTCGTTCTCCTCCTGCGTCATCATGGCCGCATCTGTAAAGGCCACCGGCTCGCCGGTCAGTGTGCAGTCGATCCCCTTGCTCCGAAGATACTTCACCAGCATCACCGCCAGCTTGGCACGGGTGATGGGAGACGAGGCGGGGAAGCCGTCCTCCGGCAGCAGGCCAGTCTGCCCGGCCCAGACGGCGGCGTTTGTGTACCACTGGCCCAAAGCGACTCCGGGATAGGAGGCTCCGGCATACCGGCTCAGGTCCACCCCGTCCATCCGGGCCAGCACTGTCACCACGGTGGAGGGAGAGATCAGGCCGGAGGGCGCGTAGCGGTCGCCGGACACGCCGATCATCAGCTTATTCTGATAGGCCCAGTCCACATCCGCGTAATACCACGCCTGAGCGGTGATATCCTGAAAGACATCCGCCGCGGTGGGCGCGGACGGAGTAACCGGAGTGGTGGGCTTCACAGCGGGCTTGGAGGAATCGGAATCATCCGAGTCGGAGCCGCCGCCGGAGCTGCCGGAGCCGGGAATGGTGTAGTTCTGGGCAGCCGTTTTGACCGTGTTGGAGTCGTCCTTATCCGTTCGGAACTCGGCGGCGATGGTGTGGGTGCCGGAGCCGCTGTTTCGGAAGGTCTGGGCCTGAATGGTGATCTTGGTGCTGCCCTCCTCGGCGGTGTAGTCCCGGCCAAGCGTCAGCTCCTGTCCATCCAGATAGAACTTGTAGAAGTAACCAAACGCACCGTTGGAGCGGAACACCTGATCGGTGTAGCTGGTCATGGTATCGGGCAGGCGGTCCAGCACCTCGTAGCCGGGATCGGTGGACGCGTCAACATTGGCGTTGGTGTTGTCCTTGATGACGATGGTAAAGGTCTTGCTGTCGCTGAGGCTCTTGTCGCCGTTATAAACGGCGGAAACGGTGAAGGTATAGGTACCCGCTCTGGTGGGCATACCGTACAGCTTGCCGTTCGGATACAGCTTCACGCCCGTCGGCAGCGCGCCGCTGGTGACGGAGAAAGTGATCGCGTCGGAAGCGCCCATGCTGTTGGTCATGATGACGCTGTTGTAGGGCACGTACTTTACGCCGCCGGCCAGCGTATCGGTGGTGATCTTCGGTGAGCCGGAGGTACCGGTCAGTTTGATCTCCACCTTCTCGGCCTTCCCCTCGCCGTTGTCATAGCCAATGACCAGCGTGCCGGAGATCGCGCCGATGCTGTTCTCCACGGGTACCAGACGCACCTTGGCCACATTGGCCAAGTATTCGTCGGGAACCGTGGAACCGTCGGGAGCCGTATCGCGCACGCTGTCAAAGGCGCTCAGCGTCCTGTTGGCGTCGGCCGCGTCCTCCCGGATGGTCCAGTACTCGTCCAGAGCCACGTTCTCCGCGTCCTTCAGCTGGACGTACACATTTTTCATGTCCTGATCGCCGATGTTGGCGAAGAACACGTCGTGATGATAGTTGTAGTCCTCGGTAAGATATACCTCGCGGACCGGCAGGCCGGTCTCCTTGTCCAGACGGTCAGGGTCGTTGGCGGCGTTGACGAACAGCTTGGGGCCGCCGGTCTGCTGGGTCAGGAAGGTCACCCAGTAGTTTTTCAGGTGGCCCGCGCTCTCCGCCGCGGCGGAGTACTGGATGGTCTCGCCGTCCCGGAACGCAATGGCTGTCTCACCGCTCTTCTGCTCGACGCCGCTGGCGTGATCCAGACCGGCATACACGGTGACATGATCTCCGGTGTAGAAGGTGGGTACGATCTCCTTGGCGTCCACCGGCGTGCCGTCTTTGTTCAGCAGGAACACCGTCTGATAGCCGTTGTAGTAATAGCCGTCGTGTGCATAGGGCATGACATAGCAGCTCAGATCCTCCGCGCCGTTCTCTGTCACGGCATCGGCGCTCCGCATCCGGAAATAGGTGTCCACGGAATCCGGCTGGGGAGCGCTTGGCAGCTCTATCTCCGCTGCCGACGCCGTTTTCACGGCGATCACCTTCATCCGGTGTATCTCATCATAGATGTCCAGCACGGAGAAGATCACGCCCCTGCTGTAATCCGCCTCATAGCTGCCATTCTCGGAATTGCTGAACAGCTTCTCCTTGATATCCGGCTGAGCGCAGATCGCTTCCGCCGTTTTGAAATCACCCAGGGCAGCATGCTTCACATTTGCAGTTCCATAAGTCCATCTAGAATTTCCATCGGCATCGTTATACGTTTGCATCCGCAAATAGTAGTTATTATTGACGGCATACCCGCTCTTCAGAGTCAGGGAATAGATACACATTCCAGACGCTTTGTCCCACGAGCGGTCTAAGTCGCTAAGAACACTCGTAACACTTGTCTGGCTGCTATCACCGGCTATCGCATAGAGATCAGGAAAGTTTATGGTGATCTCAGGAACAGACAGGATCAGGATCATGGGCTTGACAAACGCGGTCTGGCCATTCCGCTTCAGCACCACCGTGACCGCGGGCCTACTCTCATTAGAGCTGTAATCGGCCTTATAGCCGGGATCGGCGTCCCAGATCTCAGAGGTGATCTCCTCGGCCCCGGCGGCAATGGCCGCTTCCTCCGTGTCGTAATAGCCCCGATACACCGCGGCCGTCAGCCCGGTCCGGTCGAACCGGTCATCAAGGGACAGGCTCAGGCAGGCCTCCTGTCCGGGCTGCCATTGCGCCTTATCAACTGTGACAAAGAAAGCATCCATAGTCTGTCCGGTGCTTGAATGGCTATATCCGTATGACAGATTACGCACATCGACAGCCGTTTGGCCGTCCGCCGTGCGGACCTTGAACGTAAACGGCTGGCGGGCAGGCGTAAGCTGCACATACAGATGATAGCGGATGCTGTTCAGGTCCAGCTGCTGGCCGGAGCCTGCGATCAGTTCCACTCTTGTGGAGCCATCGTAGTCATTTTGGGGAGAAAGGTCCATCGTTCCGTCCCGCTCCGTCTTGGTAAAATCATCGCTCCCGGAGCCGCGGGACCAGATCACCACATCATCAGGCTGTATCGCCGGGGGCGTGTCACTGTAATTTCTCATGCCGCTGAGGACCGCGGAGACCTTCACCGCCTTCAGCTCGTCCGGCAGAAGGCCGGTCATGTCCAGCGTCATGCTGTATTCCTTCAGGGGCATCAGGCTCACCAGGGCCATGCTGGGTCCCTCGTTGGTAAATTCCTTCTCCTCCGGATAAGCCGTCACGGTGCGGCCGGCGATCTCAAAGCTGAGGCTGGTGAGCGCGTTGGGGTCGGAGACGGCGCTCTCCACGGAAAACACATGGCCGCCCACCTCAACGGTGTCCTCCGCGTCCATGAACCAGTGGGTATCGGTCTCCCCGCCGCAGGTGAACTGCACCTCGTAGGGGAAGAACGCGTCCGGCTCCAGCGTCAGGGTGTAGCTCCCGTCCTCGCTGAAAAGGTCGTAGGGGGTCTCCGCCGCCGCCGCCCGTTCCGCGTCGGAGCCTACCGTGACTTCCAGATCGCCCAGATTATAGGCCACCTCGTCACAGGGCTGCTCCTCCTCCCGTTCCTCTGCCAGCGCCGTCACCGGCAGAGCCGAGATCAGCAGCAGCGCGCTCAGCGCCGCCGCCGATCCTCGTTTCCAACTTTTCATGCTGTTTCCTCCTTCGTCAAAGTGGTTTTCAGGGCTGCCCTCCCAAGATCCGTCAGCTCCTGTATGGAATAAATGCGGCTGCACCGCAGATCTCCCCGCATATCGTCGAACACCAGTGTGCCGTCCGCCAGAACATCGCACAGTCCCGGCAGGTCCGCCAGCGTTTCGCAGTCTTCGTCCAGCAACAGGCCGTAGCGCCGCCCCTGAGACGTGATGTATTGCGTGACCAGACCGTTTCCGACCTGCGTTGCGTATGTCATATAATCGTTTTCCTCCAGCTGCCGGATCAGCTTTCCAGACGCCCGGTCATAGGCCGCCGGCGTGCCGTGAAGGGGCGCGGTGATCCGGAAGCGGTCCGTCAGGTATTCCTCGTCCAGCGAACCGTCGTGCGCCTTCCCGGCGGTCTGGCGCAGCAGGCTGCCATCCTCGGCGGAGTAGGCCCGGACGGTCCCGTCGTTGTAAAATACCTCCAGATAGCTGCCGCTCCCATCCCGGCGGTACTGCTGGTCATAGACCTGCTCCGCGTCCGGGATATCCACATCCGCCAGCAGCTTCCCCGCCATATCGTACAGCCGGAAGCCGTCGTACCGGAACAGCATGGCGGTGGAGCCGTCGGCGCTGATACGGGCCTCGTCATGGGGGTACGCATCGTCATAGGTACACATCTGTGCCGCCGAGCGGTCCTCCAGCCGCAGGATGCGCAGGGCCGGAACGTCCCTGCTGGCGGCGATGGCGAACCGTCCCGCCATCCCGACCAGCCCGCAGGCGGTATCCTCGTGCTTCTCCAGCAGTCGGGCGCCGCTGTCGAAGAAAGAGAGCGCTCCGTCCGCCGCGGCGGTAAGGGTATACGCTTCGGAGCGGGCAAAGGCGGCGATATCCGCGTCCGTATAGGCCAGCTCCGTCTGCTCCCCCGTCACCGGGTCGATGCGCACCAGAATGTTGTCTGTGCAAACGTAAATGCCGCTTTCGTCCGCCTGCACATGGAAGGGCCGTTCCGCGGCGAAGCCGCCGGTCTGCTCCCGGGTATCCAGGTCGATGACCGCGAACACGGACTCCGTCTGACTGGAGGCGGAAAAGGCGAAATACCGGCCGAAAAAGCCGCCCTCAAAGTGGGTATAGTCCGAGCTGTCGAACAGCTCCAGATCGTTCTCGCTGTCCCGCAGGTCAAACAGTCTCAGGCCGCCGCCGGAAAAGCTGACCGCCAGCCAGCGGCCATGGCCGTCCAGCGTGAAGAGGTCATCCTCCGGGTCGGCAAACACATCGTTGGGCAGTACGCTTTGGCGCCGGTCGTGAAACGCCACTGCCCGCAGGGCCTCTCCGGTGGCGGCGTCATAAACGGCGGCCACATTCTCGTCCCTGTACACGGCGGCCGCACGGCTCCCATCCGCCGAAAGGGAGATGGCGGTGGCGGCCTTTCCCGCCCACAGCTCCTCGCCCGACGCGAGGTCGCGGCACCGCAGAGCGCCCTTGCCGGCATAGAGCAGCGTGTTTTCCCCGGTGAACACCACATCCGCCAGAGCAGACTTCTCCGCTGGAAGCTCCGCCAAAGTCTCGCCGCTGTCGGTGTCCAGCACCGTGACAAGGCCGCTGGTCAGCACCGCCGCCCGGCTCCCCTCCGGCGACAGGACAGCCTTGATCGGCGCGGCGGGCAGCGCCGGAGCGGCGTGGACCTTGAACCCGTCGCTCAGGTCGTAGACCCCCAGTGCGTTGGCCAGCGCCCGCTGGGCCTGCGGCGTATCGGGCGGATCAAACAGGCCCCGGTCCGCGGGCAGAGCCTCCAGCGCATAGGCCGCCGCCCGGGGCGCGTCGCCCCTTTCCAGCGCGTCGGCGGAGTATTCCGCCAGAGCCAGCGCGTTCTGGGTCCGCTCCATCTGCTTCAGGCCCGTGAAAGCGGCGAAACCGCCCGCCAGAAATACCGCCGCCAGCACCGCCGCCGTCGCCGCGCAGCGGCGCTTGTGACGCCGCATCCGCGGGTCGTTGTCGTGAAGGTGCTCAAAGGCGCTGAGCATCTCCGCGGCGGTCTGCCACCGCCGGTCGGGATCCGGCTCCATAGCCTTGCGGACGATGGCCGCAACGGACTGGCTCACCTCCCGGTCGGAGATGGGCTGGACCTCTCTGGCGTCCTGAGCGGGCCTGCGGCCCGTGAACAGGTGGTACAGCGTGGCGCCCAGACTGTAAATGTCGGAGCGCACATCCAGCAGCACGTCCCGGTATCCGGAGCCGCCGGAGACGCTGCCGCGGCTAGGCAGCACCGTCGCCGCCGGGTCGGCGGGCAGCTGCGTCTCATTGACGCCGCTGACGCTTCTGGTGGCGCCGATGCCGGAATAATCCATTCCATAGTGCTCGGGAGAAGCGTAGCCCTGACTGTAACCCACCCGGACGGCGCCCTCCTCGCCCAGTGCAAGGGCGATATTGAAGTCGATCAGCCGGATATCGCCCTGCGGCGTCACCATGATATTCGCCGGTTTGATGTCGCTGTGCAGGATGCCGTGAGGCGGTCTGGAGTGCAGGTATACCAGCGCCTCCAGAAGCTGACAGGCCCACTCCACGACCTGAGCCTGAGGAAACCGCTCTCCCCGCTTCAGGGGCTTGTCCAGACTCTCACCCTCGATGTAGTCCATGACGGTGTAGACCACGCCGTCCTCCACCACAAAGTCATAGACCTGTGGAATATAGGTGTGGCTCAGGTCCTTCAGGGCGTCCACTTCCCGGCGCAGCGTCTCCGGCTTTGCGGACAGCGTCCGGCGGTCGGCCTTCAGCACCACCCATTTCCCAAGACGCAGATGCCGCCCCAGATAAACGACGCCCCCGCCTCCGGCGCCGATCTGGCGGACGATCTCATACATGCCAGCGATGATTTGAGACATAACTTCTCCTTACCGGCTCAGTGACGCCGTTTCCCGAATTCTTCCTCCAGCCTGGTCCTCAGCCGTTTCCCGGAGAGCCGCAGCGCCGCGGCGGACACGATCCCGCACACCGCAGCGCCGATCATGACCGCGACGCCGGCATAGAGCAGCAGTTCGCTCCCGCTCATCACTCATGCCTCCCAGATGTAGTCCGCGCCGCCGGTGCCGAAGGAGACCGTGCTGCCGTTCTCCAGCCGGTAGAGGACCTGAGACTGGAGCCTGACGCCGTTTACAAAGGTACCCGCCTTGGAGCCAAGATCCTGAATGATGTATCCCTCTCCGTCACAGCTGATGGCTGCGTGCCTGCGGCTCACCGCCTTGGTCTCTGCGGGAAATTCAAAGTCAGACTGCGCATGACCCAGCACCACGTCCACCCGTCCGACGGTAAACGCCTGTCCCCGCAGGATCACCGGGATCCGGGCCGGAAGGTCCGCCGCGCCGATGCAGCGCAGAGATGCGCCGCAGGCCGGAGACTCGTCCATCAGGACTGTACCGGCGGGATCTCCGGACGCCTGATCCATCAGCACCGTGCCGTAGGCCGCGCGGCCGGAGACTGCTCCCGCCGGAGCGCCGAGGTCCGCCCGGGGCGCGGCCTGAGGAGCCGACGCGCCGGGCACCGCGAAGCCCATATCAGCGGGAGCCTTCACTGCCCGCTCTCTTTTCGTCTTTTTCCCCTTTTTCTGCCGAACGGACTGTTTCATCCCGGACGCATCTCCGGCGTTCTTCCGCTTCTGCATCAGCGCATTCACGATCAGCGCCGCGACCGCCAGCACCATGATCGCGGTGCCGGCATATCCGACTATTTCCTTCATGACCTGTCTCCTCCCTCGTAATTGCCTGACGGCGGGCCGTCAAAGCGTCTGCCGGGTGTGGATCTGCGTTTCATCCAGCAGGATCTGCCATACCGGCTCCGCCGGTCCCGGTTCCATCAAAAGCGTCGGCTCGCAGGAGGGCCGGCAGCAGCTCAGGGCCAGCGCCGTCAGATTATCCTGCTCTCCCCGCTGGCGGCAGAGCCTGCCCAGCACGGCGAGGTACTGCCGCAGCCAATCCTCCCGCACCTGCCCCTGTTCCAGATACGCCAGCTCCGGCTCCTCCAGCGTATGATAGAAGCCGTCTGAGCAAAGCAGGAACACGGCCTCCCCCTCGCAGGAGCCGGACGCCAGTGCCGGTACGACCGGGCCGCCCGCGCCCACGCATTGCAGCAATACATTCCGGCGGACATCCGTGCGGTACGCCTCCTCCGTAATATGGCCCGCCCGCAGCTCCCGCGCAGCCAGCGTCTGGTCCCGGGTCAGCTGCACGGCCCGCCCATCGGCGATCCGGTATGCCCGGCAGTCCCCCACGTGCATCAGATAGTATCGTTCCCGAACCACCAGCAGCGCCGTCACCGTGGTGCCAAGCCGGATGTCCCGCTGACTGCCGTACCGGCGGATAGCGGCGTCCGTTCTCTGCACCAGCGCATTCCACTGCGCCGCCAGCAGCGGCTCCGTCAGTCCCTGCCGCATCATCTGCGGCAGCTCCTCCTGAAACCACGCTCCAAAGGCCGTGATCAGGGCGGCGCTGGCAAGCTCGCCCTGAGCCAGTCCGCCCATTCCGTCGCATATCACCGCCAGAGCGATCTCGCCCCAGGCCGTATGGGCAGTCCTGACCATATAGGAATCCTGATTGGACGGGCGGGTATCTCCCTGATCCGTATAGCTTGCCGTCTGAAAAAACATAGGCAGTATCCTCAGCCGGGAAGCACGTCAAATTCCTCGTCAGCCATTTTGACGACATCGCCCGGGCGCACGATGGAGGGCTGGTTGCTGACCAGCTGCCGGCCGTTCAGCCACGTATGATTCAGGGAATTGTTATCCACCAGATAAACGCCGTCAGGCTTCTGCAGAAAATAGGCGTGGTCAGTCCCCACCCAGTTGCGGCCACCGGTCAGACAGAAATCCACCACCCGGTTCTCCCTTCCAACGTGGAAGATGGGCTTGTCAATGACGGCCCGCTCCCCCGTCAGACGGCGCACCAGAGCCAGCTTGCCGCCCGCGGCCTCCGGCTGCCGGGGCTGCTGTTCCATGTCCTCAAGAGAAACCGTGCGGGCAGCGCCGTCGTCGGCAAGCAGAACGGTCCCGCCTCCGCCGCGGGCGGCCTGCACCGGACGTACCGGCCGGGGGACCGGCTGCACCGGGCGCGCCGGCTGCACATCCTCCGGTCTCTTGCCGAACAGGCCGCTTTTCTCCTTTCCGGCCCCGGCGCCTTCCCCCGGCTCCATTCCGGGGACAGCGAAAACCGGACCGCCCGCCGCCCTTCCGGCGCTTGCACCGCTCCCCTTCTCAACCTTTCCGCCAAAGCCGAAAAGTCCCTTTTTCGCTTTTTCTCCGTCATGGGCGGCCGGTCTCTGAGGCGCGGCCTGCACTGGGCGCACCGGCTGGGGCGCGGCCTGCACCGGGCGCACCGGCTGGGGCGCGGCCTGCACCGGGCGCACCGGCTGGGGCGCGGCCTGTACCGGACGCACCGGCTGGGGCGCGGCCTGCACCGGACGCACCGGCTGGGGCGCGGCGCTCCGCTTCGGCTCCGCCGCCAGCTTTTTCAGCTGGTCGTAAAACGCCTCCACAGAGAAATTCGGCATATGGACTGCGTTGAGCAGCACGGGGATATGGCTGCTGTCCTCATCAGGCGCAAACGTAGTCCTTTGGAGCAGGTCCTGCAAAAACACCTCCGGCGCAGGCTGCTGTGCGCTGCCCTCCATCACCGGCAGATACGCAAGGCGCGCCTCGCCGCTCAGCGGCTCCACAAACACCTGATCCCAGGCCAGAAGGATATGGCCGGGGTCCAGCATATATTCCTGACACTCCAGCACCGCCCTGCAAAAGCTGACGAGGAAGGCCATCAGCTTCCGCCGCCCCATGGCGCCGCCCCAATATCCCATCAGCGCCGTCAGGGAGGACACCGGGAACCTTACAACGCACGTGCCGTCCGCCAGCAGGCTGTTTACCGGCAAAATGCCGGGGATCCGGTTGTGTGTCAGCATCCCCATGGCCAGCTGGTCCAGACGCTCCCGCCCCTCAAGCCGGTATACCAGAAAGGCGCCCAATGCCTGATTTTCAAATGTAAACGCACCCATTTCGCTGTACCTCCTCGTTTTCCAGCGGGAAAATCTCCCTCATCCAGGACTGTCCGTCTCCGGCTTCTGGGGCGCTTCGATCAGCTCCGTCCCCCACATCCGGGAGCACGCCTGCTGCGTGGAGCGAAACTCCGACAGCTTCTTCATGCCCTCCAGCCCAAAGAGATCATACGGGTATGAGACGGTGTAGCTCACCCGCACATACAGGTCCGCGCCCACCACATCGGACCCGCTGAAATCCAGACCGTCCAAGCCGTCCACAACTCTCAGGGCCTTCAGCATCTCGTCTGCCCGCGCCTCGCGGGTGCCCTCTCCGTCCGAACCGCTTCCGGTCAAATACCCGACGAAGCGGGTCTTTGCCGCGGACTCCCAGGACTCCCGGGTGGCCCCGTTCTCCCGGTCGAACCACCGCTCTCGGGAGGAGAAGTGGGGATCATCCGGCGCAAAGTCCGTGACCAGCTCTATGAGCGGACGCACGATATCCTCGCCCGTGCTGAACTCCCCGGAAGATGTGAGCTTATTGGTGGCGTAGCTGTCCAGCGCAAGGCTCTGGGCGCTTTCCACCAGAGCGTGGCCGATGAGGCTCTGGGCCATGAACACCGTGAGCAGGCTGTACATCGCCAGTACGAACAGGATAAAAATGAATACGGAAAAGCAGGCTTCCAAAACCATACTGCCGTCCTGACCCTCCCTGCCCCTGTTCCATGCCGCCTTCATTTAATACCCCCTGTAAACCAGCCGGTCCATCGTCAGCGGTCCCTTTCCGGACAGGACCGGGACCGGCAGCAGCGGTATCAGCGTGCCGGACGCCTCCGTGCGGATGACCGTGTAGCTTTCGTCGATCTGAAACGGCACCAGAGCATCCGTCCTGTCAAACGCGGAGACGTGCAGCTCCTGATACGCGACGCTCTCGCTCTGGATCAGGTCGGCCAGACGCTGGAGATACGCCTCCTCATTACCGAAGATCATCATGAGAAACAGGCTGTGCTGCTGGTAATCAAACGAGGTCGCCGACTCGATAATGCCCTTTGCGCCATCTGACAACCCCGGCTTCTTGGGGGCGGCGCTCCCGCCCTGACCAGTACCGCCGGAACCGGAGCCGGAACCGGAGCCGGAACCGGAGCCGGAACCGGAGCCGGAACCGGAATCGCTGCCCGTCTGAATGAAGCTGTTGGAGGCCTCCTTGATCCAGCGCAGGATCCCGTCCGGTGTCACATAGGGTGAAAACACATTGACCAGACTCACACTGTGGCCGTTGACCAGCAGGACCGTGTCCATCAGCGCCTCCAGAAGGACCAGTCCCACGGCGACGACCGGATAAGCCACGGTGGACGCCGCCGCCATCGCCTGCACCTCCGCGTTGCCAAGGATCTGCAGGCTGATAAGGGCCCGGAATACAAACAGCGCGGCGAATTGATAGAACTGGTTCAGCATCTCGGAATTGGCGCCCCAGATAACATACTCCAGCTCCGCGCCGCCAAAGGCCCTGCTGGGCACGCCGCCGCCCGTCTGGATCGCCTCAATGACTGACAGCAGGTCGTTCAGTCCGATCGGCATCTGCCGGCCGACCGCACCGCCGGACTTCCCAAAGGCGATCTCGGAAAAGCTATAACCCGTCAGCGTTTCGGCAGAGGTGCAGTAGGTCGTCCGGTTGGGCAGATCATAGACCAGATAGCCGTTGAGCAGCACCCGGTTCCCCAGGGAAGCGGCCAGTCCTTCCATCTGCTTCTCCATCTGTTTCCCCATCGTCACGATATCTTCGGACAGCTGCGCGCCATGGCCGCACGCCTTTACAATGCTGTCGACCATCTCCATCGTGCCGAAATTGGAGATGATGCTGGAGATATCCTCCAGCAGGGCCGCCAGATTCTCGAAGATCCGGGCCATGAGATCAGGGCTTATACCGTTGGACAGACCGAAAGGATCGTCCGCGATAAAGTCCGGGTCGATCTCCTGCAGATACCGGATGGCCCGCGCCTCATCCGCTGGGTCCCCCTCCGCCAGCGCGAAGGCGCCGCTGCGGTCCTTTTGGCTGGGCAGCTTCAGCTCGCCGATGTAGAAAGCCGGGTCCAGCTGGCAGTTGATGGCAGGATCAAAAAACGTGGTTGCGGAAAATACGCTCTTGAAGCCGTCGATGATGCTGTTGAGGACTTCCAGCAGTCCCTCCGTCGCCACCTCATCCAGAGAATCCTGCATGATCCGGTCCAGCGCAGCGGGGTCCGCCAGCTCCTTTACCTGCGCCAGATGATACTCTCGGTCCAGCTGTGTGTCCGGATCCTCCCGCGGGGCCGCCGGATCAAACGTCCGGAGCTTCTCCTCCTCCGTCTTCAGCGCGTCGTAAGCCGTCCGCATTTTATCCGAAGCCATGGCCTGCTTCAGCTTTTCCGTCCGAACATCCAGAGAGCTGCAGGCGGTATCCACGCCGTCGTTGATGGCGCCGACCTGATCCGTTATGATCTTGTTTGCCGCGTTCTGCCGCTCCCGTGCTTCCCTGTCCGCGGCGCTTTCGGTCGTGCCCTTTGGCGCCTCCTTCTGGGCATACCGCTTCTCCAGATCCACCGTTACCGCTTCCGCAGTGACAGAGATGGTCTTGGAGCCTGCCGCCTCCCGTTTTTCGATCACCTCGTCCGCGGCCTCCTGAAGCTCTTTCACCGCATCCTTCATGCTGGAGATCGCCGTCAGATAATCGTTTTTCGCCTGCTCCGCCGCGTTCTCCAGCTGCCTGCGGGTCTCCGCCCAGTTCTCATAGCCCTCGCTGTCGGTCTCTCGGTCCGGGCAGGGTGTATCCAAATGCTCCGACAGGTCCGCCACTGCATCCTTCCAGTCCGTATATGCAGTATCGTATTTTTCGGCGGTCTTTTCCGCAGCCTCCGCTGTCGTTTTGGCTTCGTTCACAGCCTTGATGGAGTCGGCCCACGCGCCCACGGCATCGCTGCCCTTAAACAGCAGATCCCACGCAAATGCGCCCTCCAGCTTCTCCTCCAGATCGCTGACGATGGTTTCCATATGAAGACCGTCCGTCACCAGCCTGTTGGGGACCAGCAGCTTGCTGTATTCCTCCACCTGATGGCGGAGCACTCTGGTATCCGCCAGAGGATACATGCCTGTCGCAGATACAGTCCCCATGTCGATGCCCGCCGTATCAATGAGCTGGTTTTTCTCCAGATAGTCCAGCGTGAAGTCCGTCAGGGCGTCCTCGCTGTCGCTCTGTTCCACCGCCAGCAGCCCAAACCGGTCCTTGAGATACTCGTCATACCGGGAAAGATTTGACATAGAGATCGTCCCCAGCAGCTCATCCAGCGTCCTGACCGCGCTTTGATACCGCATATTTTCCACCATGACCGCCGCAAGGGAGTAAAAGGGCAGCAGCAGCATCGCCAGCAGCAGGGAGATCGCGCCCTTCGTTCCGTTGATCCACATGTGTTTTCTCTGTCGCATAAACGGTCTCCTCACTGGCTGCGCCAACTGTCTCTGATCTTCTGGATCATATCGCATACCTTGTTGACAGCCTTGGAAATGATCCCTCCATAGGTCTGTTCCGTCAAAGACTGATAGGTATCCACGGAATTGACGTAATTCAGGATGTCCACACACTCGGCCACGCCGGTAGCGCCGAAGGTCTGGGCAGACTCCAGACCGAACACCGACAGCGCGCCCCCAAAGGGGATCTCATACTTTGCTTCGACATGCACCTCTACATGGCGGCGGGACAGCGCGTTGGAGACCGTGGTGACCTGGATCACGGGATCGGACACCGGATAGGCCAGACTGCACTTTTTCAGGCTCCACGCGGCATACTTCTGCCCCTTTCTGCCGTTGCTCTCCGCCAGCTCGTCAGAGCCGTACCGCCACAGGGGCATGGCGTCGATCATGTCCACATTGATGTAGCCAATGACCGGATCGGCGCCGGGATAGGCATAGCTCTGGGCAATGCGGGCGGCGGTGTCGTTGGCGATGCTGCACACCGCCCACTGCTGGAACTGCAAAAACCCAAGGCTCACCAAGGATACGATCGTAATGATCGTCAGCAGCATCACGATCATGCCGTCGATCATCAGGGAGCCGCTTTCCTCTCCCTGCACAAACTGCCTCATACCGCCCCTCCTTTTCCGGTAAGCGTTCACCGCTCCACGACCCACTGGATAAACCGCCATTCTTCCGTATCCGCCAGCCGCACGGGGCAGCAGTCCGCCTTGGGATCAAAGTACCCCGCGTCCGCGAACTGCGGAGCCACGACCTCCCGGCCCTCCTCGTCAATAAAGCCCCACAGGCCGTCCCTGCAAACGGCGGCCGTGCCGCCGGAAAAGCTGCGGGCCTGTTCATAGGCCGGTTCGATCAATACCTTTCCCTTGGGGGACACGAACCCCCACAGCCCATCTTTGCAAAAGGCGATGGGACCGTCCACGCAGACGTCGATATCATCGCACTGGAACTCCCCCTGAGCCTTCCAGGAGGTACTGTAAATATGCCACTGTCCGTCGGACTTCGCCAGAATACAGCCGTCCTGCCGGAAATCCCCGTCGGCGTTCAAGCGGATATCCTCCCAGCGTTCTTCGGATACCGGCGTCCCGTTTTCATCAATAATCAGCCAGCCCTCATCTGTTTGAACAGCCGCCTTGCCGTCATAGAAGCTGCCGGCCTTCAGATATCCCGTCAGCAGCGTCTGGCCATCGTCGCTCAGATAACTCCAGATATCGGCTTCCGCCAGCCTTGCCGGCAGCACAGCCTCGCTCCAGCAGCCGGCCTCCGCCAGCGTCTGCTCGTAGCGGACCTGCTTCACGCCCTTAGCGTCCACCAGCCAGCTCATTCCGTCGCCGTCGGTGACCGCCACCCTGCCGGAGGTCCCCGCCGGGCCCATCACCGGATAGACGCCGGAAAGCACCGCTGAGCCGTCAGAGGTGACCATCCCCCAGTTCTCCCCGTCCGTCTGCACCACGTAATCACCCTTCCAGCAGCCGGGGAGAAGCTGGGGATAGCTCTGATAGCCGGTCTTGAAAACGTAATAAGCCGACTGGAACTGCTTCTCCAGCGTCTCGCTGGAAACGTCCTTATCCTGCGCGCGCCTGAGGATCTTGACCGCCTTGGTATAATCCTTCTGGTCCAGATATATCTGAATATGCCGCTCCCAGAAGGCCGTCTCCTTCGGATAATCGGCGTTCGCCCGGGTCAGCATATCCGTGTACCGATTCCGCACGGTCCCGCTGGGATCTTCCTGATAATACAGCGCATAGACCCGATCCAGATCCTCATACAGCGCCCTCTGTCTTTTCTGGGACAGTGCATCCTCATAAGAGCTGATGGCTCTGGCGTACAGGCCCTGAGCCTCCTCCGTCCGCGCCTGCTCCAGCGTCTGGGAGAACCGGGACATCTCCGCCGCCTTTCCTCCCAAAACAGCCGCCCAGCTGGCCGCGGTCAAAAAGACCAGCAGCACCGCCACTGCCAGCCGTGTCTGATTCATACCATTCCCTCCAAGTCGCCGATCGTCAATACGTCCCCAGGATCAGGCAAAGCAGCAGGCCCAGCCAGAGAAACGGCGCGAAGGGAAGCGAATCCCTCCACTTTGCCCGCCCGGATATCAATAATCCCACCGCAGCCAATACCGCCGCAGCCTGCGCGAACAGCAGCATCGCCAGCCCTCCGTAAAGGCCCATCACCAGCGCCGACGCGCTGACCAGCTTGATGTCGCCAACGCCGACGCCGCCCCGGCTGAGCCGCCTGCAAAGGGACAATCCCGCAAGCAGGATCACGCCGCCCAACAGGCCGGAGCAAAGCACCGGCCCCGCCGTCTCCGGCGCCAGAGCAAGATCCAGCGCCGCGCAGACAGCGGCGCCCGCCGCCAGCACCAGTGAACAGAGATTGGGGATGCGGCGCTGGAACAGGTCTGTCGCCGCGCCCGCGCCCACGACCGCCAGCGTCAGCATCCCCCGGAGCTGATACGCCGGCTCCGTGCAGCCCGCCGCCAGCCAGCCGCTCAGCGCGCCGCCGGCGGCCGCCGCAGCCAGCAGGCATATCTGCCGCCCGCGCCGCACCGGGCAGTCCGGCAGGACCCATTTTTTCATAGCGGCGGCCTCCGCTCCCGCGCAGCAGACCGCCCATAGCAGCGCGCCAGCCCATGCCATCCCGCGCCATGCCTCCTCTTTCCTCAATGGCCGCCCCGGAGAGGACATCCCCCCCTCCGGGGCAGCCGGTATGTTCGTTCCTTATGCACCAAAGATATTCATAAACTCGTCCATTTTACTACCTACAGCTCCGGTGATCTGATCGCTGAAGCCAATAAATATTGCCACCAAGCCCACGCCCAGAGCCAGCAGGATCAGGACCTGAATGATCTCCATGCCCTCTTCGTCCTCCTCCCACTGGCGCAGCTTCAGTATCGCCCGGATCGCCATCCTGTCCATCCACTTTTTCATGACCGTTTTTCCTCCTGTTTCATATGTGATCCGAAATGTATGATAGATCCCGCTCACGCGGTGATCCTCCGCTTAAAATGCCAGTGTCATGCTCATAAACACCGCTGAAAGGATAATGAGCATGATACCGGCCAGCATCAGCACCGTGGGGACCAGCAGCTTGGCCGCCGCCGCGTCGCCTTCCTGCAGCGCCCGCTGGCGCTTCTGGGACCACAGCTCCTTAGACTGCTGCATCAGAAACATCGTCAGCTCGCTGCCGCCCTTCTCCAGGCTCTGCACCAGCATGCTGGAAAACTTCCGAATGTCCTGACAGTCAGACAGCACGCCGAACCGGTAATAGGCGTCGCTCTCGCTCATGCCGTTGCCCACATCCTGACAGGCCCGGCGCATCAGATCGTAGATCTCGCCCTCCCTGCTCTCCGCCACGGCGGACCACGCCTGAAAGAGGATCATGCCGGAGCTGACCAGCAGCGCCAGCTTGGAGATGACATTGGGGAACTCATTCAGGCAGGCTTCCCTGCGCCGGTCGACTGTTTTTTTCATCTCGCTGATCTGCGAGATCCAGATCCCCGCCACGGCGATGGCCGCCGCCAGCAGGAGCAGCACCAGCGTGCTCCCGTTCAGCAGGCTGGACGCCAGCAGCAGCACCGCCGCCAGCAGCACGGTGACGGACAAAGCCCGGGCGTAATACAGCCGGGCGTAATATTCCTGATAGGTGCTGCCGTACAGCAGGTCCGCCTGCACCCGCAGCTGTTTTCCCAGCTTTCCCCGCAGAGCCAGCGCGGGGATCTCCTGCATGGCGAAGCCAGCGTTGCACAGATCCCTGTTTTCAAACGACTCCAAATTCGCGGTGATATCCTGATATTTTCTGCCCCTCGCCAGCATCAGCAGGTACAGCACGCTCAGCGCCGTGCCCAGCGCCGCGCAGACCAGCCGGATCCAAAACATACGCTCACCCCTCCTCGATCTCCACGATACGCCGCCCCATCCGGAACGCCGACGCAAAGATCACAATGGCGATGGTGATGCACACCACGCCGCCGGGAGAGGCGAACTTCTCCGCAAAGCTCTCATTGGTGCTGCGCAGCAGCAGCATCAAAAACACCGGCGCCACCGTGATGACGTTCAGCTCCAGTTTATTGGCGGAGAGCTTTGTCCGGATCTCATCCGTGATCGCCATCTTGTCCGTGATGATGTCGTGGGTCCGCCGCATCACGTCCTTCATGTTGCCGCCGGCACCGTAGCTGACGGCAAACACATTGCTGAAGCTCTCGATATCCTCGCTGCCGCTGCGGCCGGCAAAGTCCTTCAGCATGGTCTCCAGCGTGAGGCCGCTGCGGGGCGCCTGCACGATCTGCTCCAGCTCCAGAGCCAGATAACTGCTCTCGCCGTATTGCAGACGGATATCGCTCCAAGCAGACTCAAACGCCTGATACACCGTGTCGCCGGCGGACAGGGACGTGGTGATGGACTCCAGCATATCGCGGAACTGAACGCCCAGCTCATGCTGGCGCTTTTTCCGCAGCTGCTCCCGGCGGACAGGCAGGAAGAGCTTCACAGCCGCCGCTCCCACGATCAGGATGAATACCGCCGCGCTGATATAGGTCATCACCGTGGCCTGACCGTCGCTTTTGAACAGGCCCCCGTAAAACACCTGACTGCACACAGCCCCCGCCAAGAATGCCAGCAGAGCCGCCGACGCCTTTTCAAGGGCAGACATCTCATACGTGCGGTAATTGGGCATCATGGTCTTCAGCGGATTTTCCAGCTGCGCCGGAAGGAGTTCCTTTTTCTTCGCTTCCGCCTTCGGCGGCTTGCTCTTTGCCATTGCTTCCATCCTCCTGCGACCGGTCAAACATCGGCGGAAAAACCGGCCATCTCCAATTTCATCGTGCCGCGCATGGGATCGCCGGTGCGCATCAGCCGTCCCTCCACATGGTCCAGAGACGACCGCACCCGGTCCTCCTGAAACTGATAAAGGGGATTGAGCTGAATGACGCCCGCGGCATGGTCGATCCCCAGCACCTCCGCGATCATCAGCGTCTTTCGGGTGCGGTCCCGCATACGCCCCAGATGCACGATAATGTCCAGCGCGCTGGAGATCTGCTGGCGGATCGCCGGAAGGGGCAGGCCCTCGCTGCCTTGCAGCACCATGGTCTCCAGCCGGCTGAGCATGTCCTCCGCCGAGTTGGCGTGGCCGGTGGACAGGCTGCCGTCGTGGCCGGTGTTCATGGCCTGAAGCATATCCAGCGCCTCGCCGCCTCGGACCTCGCCCACGATGATCCGGTCTGGCCGCATCCGCAGGCTGGACCGGATCAGATCCCGGATGGTGATGGCGGCATTCTCCGCGGAGGCGGTGGCATTGCGGGTCTCCATGGTCACCAGATTCTCCACGCCCTCGATGGTCAGCTCGGCGGAGTCCTCGATGGTGATGACGCGCTCGTCCTTTGGGATATAATTGGACACGGCGTTTAGAAACGTGGTCTTGCCGCTTCCGGTGCCGCCGGAAATAAAGATGTTGTACCGGGCCTTGACCAGCTTTTCCAGAAACGCGGCGATCTCCGGTGTGATGGAGCCGTACTCGATGAGCTTGGCAATGGTCATTGGCTCCCGCGAGAATTTTCGGATGGTCAGGATCGGACCGTTGAGGGCGATGGGCTGCAGGACCACGTTCACGCGGCTGCCGTCCGGCAGGCGGGTATCCACGATGGGGTTGGACTGAGTGACCTCCCGTCCGGCCTGCCGGACGATGCGCCGGATGACCTGCAAAAGCTGGTCCTCATCCTCAAAGGTCCGGTCCAGCTGCATCAGCCTGCCCCGCCGTTCCACGAACACATGCTTGGGACCGTTGACCATGATCTCCGTGATGCTCTCGTCCTTCAGGATCGCGTCCAGAGGACCGAAGCCCCGGAACCGGGCGTATACATCGCCCACGACCTCCACCCGCTGGTCTACGGACAGGTACTGCCCAGCGGCCTCCCGGTCCAGCAGCCGCTCGATGGCGTCCCGAAGCTCTCCGTCCGCCATGTCGCCCAGCCGCAGCTCCCGCTGGGCCAGATCGCCCAGCCGCTGTGTCAGCTGCTGCTGTATGTCTTTTGTCACGGCGCCTCACATCCCCTCTCAGTCTTCCAGCAGGGGCAGGAAATCCGATCCCGCGCAGATCTCCCGCACGATCCGCCGGTCATCCGACCCGGCAAAATTGCTGATCGCGGTCAAAACCGGCGCGCGGGCGTCGTCCAACCGGCGCGCGCCGCTGCCGAAGCGGTTGTATACGATGCGCACACGGGGCAGTATCCGCGCGTCTGCGCCCTCATCCAGCACAGAGAACGTATCCAGCAGCCGCTTCATCCGGCAGTTGCTGCTCTTTGTGCCGCTGCTCACAGGCAGCACGCGCTCCGCCAGACCCAGCACCGTTTTCAGCACCGGCGTGTAAACGCCGTCGGCGTCCGCCACCACCACCTCAAACATTCCCTTCAGCGCTTCCAGAAGACCGGCGGCCTCCTCCCGGCCCATGCTGGCGGCCTCAACGGGCAGGGAAAACGGCTCATAGTAATGGACCTGCAGCTGCGGATCATACTTCAGCAGGCCCTCCAGTCTGGGGATGATGTTCCCCTTGCCCTTCTGATCGTTCATGAACGTCTTGACCTCGTAGAGGACCCGCGTCATGCCGCCGTTTCCATCGCCGGAGAGCATGTCGTCCACATAACCGTTATTTTGCAGGCACAGGTACAGGACCTTCCGTCCCGTCCGCGCCAGCTGGGCGGCGCAGCCCGCGGCCGCCGCGGAGCAGCCCGTGCCGCCGCCCGCGCCCAGAAACACCATCAGCGCGCCCCGTTTTCCCGGCGTGTATACGGCGTTCCGCCTGTCGGACTCAGCCGCGATGCTCCTGATCTGCCGCAGCAGGCTCTCCCCGCGCTGGTAGCGGAACACCGCCGGACAGCCGTTGAACCGCTCCATCTCCCGCTCCTCGCACAGGTAGGCCACCGTGCAGGAGGGCAGCGCGCCCGGCTCAGGAAGCAGCTCCGGCGAGGCCAGCACCAAATCGAGACGGTGATCCGCCAAGTACTCCCGCAGGGCCTCTGCGCTGCGGAACAAGCAGGGTTCCACCTGGCTGGCGCAGCGCACGCTGAAGAAATCGGCCAGCGTCTGGGCATAGTGCGCATCATGGTCAAGTATGCAAAGGCGAATCATAAGCTCCCTCCCGGCTCATACATTTACAGACATTCTGCCTTTCCCGGCGTCAACCGGGCGGCGCAGGCAGCCTTCTGCTCCTCCCGCAGCTGCCTTCTCAGGCGGCTGAGCGTCACCGGCGTCATTCCCAAAAAGGATGCGATGTGCTTGTTGCACACGGTGTCGATCAGCCCTGGATACATTTTCAGAAACCACTGATAGCGCTGCATGGCATTGCAGCAGTGCATCAGCATTTTTTCCTCCCAGTGCCGCTGCAGCGCCTTCATCAGATAGCGGTTGTACAGCCGCAGCGCCTCCATATTCCGCCCCATTTTCTCTTTTACCGCCGCCATTGGCAGCATGGCCACCTGACAGTCAGTCACCGCCTCCATACTGATCAGAGACGGACCCTCCATCACATTGCATCCGGCGACAATATCTCCGGGAGAAACGGCGAAGCAGTCGGTGATATCCCGCCCGTCCTCATCCAGCAAAAAGCCGCGAAAAACTCCTTTTATCAAAACCGGCATATGAGTCTGCACCTCGCCGGGTTCGATCAGCAGAGTTCCCTTTTTTACATATTCATACTTTGCGTCTGCCAGCAGTTCTTGTAAAACCGGTTCTTCGGATATATACAAGTCTTCTGTTAAACGATCCATACGCAACACACATTCATGAAAAACTTACATTTTTCACTATATTATACCGGGTCTTATGTGCCCAGGCATTAACCCATGTTAATGCAGTCATGAATTTCCAGATTTTCGTCCTTTTCCGCGTCCATTTCCCGCGCGGGACCCATACACAGCAAAATCAGGCTCCTCTCAATCAGGCATATCCGCGCGCGCTCCGGCAGGGAGCATTGCGCCGTTCTGGCCCGTTGGCAGGGCTGTCCCTGACTCTGCGGATATATGCAAAAACCCCTGCCCATTTCGTCATTGGCTCAGATCGGAAACAGGCAGGAGCTTTCATCTGTTTTTCGTGCGGACCGGACGGGCCGCAGGTCATGCCGCATCATCTGCATAAAGGCGAGTTCAGATCCTATCGTTTAGTTCGTACAACGCCGCCGGCTGACCATATGGTCAGCCGGCGGCGTTTCTCCATATTTCAAGCGTTTCCGGATGCTTATGCTCCATGCGTTTCTTGCGGCGCCATGTGTCGTCCCTCTCCCGCAGCCTGGCTGGAACCAGCATACCGCGGCAAAACCGACATCCTATTGTCACGGTTCAAACGCTTCCGCGCAGAAAGGCCGATCCTGAAGTGCATTTTTTACCGTATCGGCAGCCGTTTTCCCTGAGAGCTGAAACCCAAACACGGATACAGCTCATGCCCTCACTAAGGTCATTTTCACAGCGCGGTCCCCTTTTTCGGCACGAAAAGGCGGCTCATATCGGCCCGCTCCAGCTCCAGCAGCTTCACCTTTTTGCCGATCCCCCCGGCGTAGCCGGTCAGACTGCCGTCGGCGCCGACCACCCGGTGGCAGGGGATGATGATGGAGATCTCGTTGCGGCCCACCGCGCCGCCCACCGCCTGAGCGGACATCCGGGCAAGCCCCCGCTTTTCCGCAAGCAGGCGGGCGATCTCGCCGTAGGTCGTGGTCCGGCC
>CAKTMK010000038.1 GCA_934574045.1 uncultured Oscillibacter sp.
GGAGGTGACACCCGGATTTGAACCGGGGAATCAGGGTTTTGCAGACCCTTGCCTTACCACTTGGCTATGTCACCGTCTCTGGTCTTATTATATGCGCCCCGCCGGAAAAATTCCAGACCCGGCGCAGATTTTTTTGGGAACCAGAATGCCCACACATTCGTGTGGGCATTCTGATCTGGAGCGGGCAACGAGGCTCGAACTCGCTACCTCCACCTTGGCAAGGTGGCGCTCTACCAGATGAGCTATGCCCGCAGGTGGTGCCTTCGATCGGAATCGAACCAATGACACGGGGATTTTCAGTCCCCTGCTCTACCAACTGAGCTACGAAGGCATATGCGGGAAGCGGGGCTTCCCGCTGGGAAAATGGCGACCCGGAACGGGCTCGAACCGTCGACCTCTAGCGTGACAGGCTAGCGTTCTAACCAACTGAACTACCGGGCCATTTTGTATCGTCCTGATGGGCTTCAGGATGGTGGGAACAACTGGACTCGAACCAGTGACCCCCTGCTTGTAAGGCAGGTGCTCTAACCAGCTGAGCTATGCTCCCGAATGTCGTCCGCACTCGTCAGACGGCAAAAGTTATTATACAAAAAGGTCCCCGTTCTGTCAACAGGATTTCGCAAAATTTTTCAAAAAATTTTGCCGGACGGTCAAAACCCTTGCGGCTCAGTGCTTTGCCGCCGCCAGCAGCGTCTCCAGCTCCGGCCTTGTGAAGCGCTGCACCCGATCGCAGAAGCGGCAGGTCAGCTCCGCGCCCTCCTGCTCGTCGATCAGACGGCGCAGCTCCGCCGCCCCCAGAGAGATCAGCGCCCGCTCCATCCGCTCCCGGGAGCAGGTGCAGCGGTACTCCACCGGGCTTTTCTCTAAAATTTCCAGTTCAAAGTCGGACAGCGCAGCCCGCAGCAGGTCCGCAGGGTCCGGATGCTTCTCCAGAAGCTCCGTGACGGCTCCCGCCGCCAGAACGCTGCCCTCCACCTTTGCGATCACATCCTCCGGCGCGCCTGGCAGGAGCTGGATCAGGTATCCGCCCGCGCATTTCACGCTCTGGTCCCGGTCCACCAGCACGCCCAGCCCGCAGGCTGTGGGGATCTGCTCGGACTCCACGAAATAAGCCGCCAGATCCTCGGCGATCTCGCCGCCCATCAGGCCCACGGTCCCCACATACGGCTCCTTCATGTTCAGGTCACGGATGACCGTGAGCGTGCCCTCATGGCCCACGGCGCCGCCCACGTCCAGCTTTCCGTCCGGCCGCAGAGGAAGCTCCACCGACGGGTCGTCCACCGTCCCGCGGACGTTGCCCGCATTGTCGGACACGGCCAGCACCGTCCCCAGCGGGCCGCCGCCCCGGAACTGCAGCGTGACGCTGGCCCCGTCGTCCTTCAGGGCGTTTCCCATCATGGACGCCGCCGCCAGCGCGCGGCCCAGCGCCGCCGTGGCCACCGGAAGGGTCCGGTGGATCGTTCTGGCCCGCTCCGTCAGGACGCGGGTGGAGACCGCCGCGGCCTTTACATATCCGTCGGCGGAAATGGCTCTTACAATCTGATCGCTCATGCTTGTTCCTCATCTTTCTCCGGTCTGCGGCAGCGGTAGATCACCCGGTCCTCGTCGGGACGGGGCGCGCCGGAGCGCAGATCGCCGGTAACTCTGATATCCGTGAACCCGGCCTCCGTCAGCAGGGCGCAAAGCTCCGGCTCGTCCCACGCCCGCTCCCGGTGCTCCTCCCACGTGCGATCCCACGCGCCGTCCGGCCGCAGGCGGAACAGGTCCACGCCGTAGGTGCAGACCTTTCTCTTTTCCGAAAACGCCGTCCGCCAGACGCAATAGCTCTCGTCCGTTTCGTCGATATACAGCCCGCCGTCCATCCGGCGCAGCTTATAGGGCGTGTTCACGTCGAAAATGAACGGCCCGCCGGGGCGCAGCCAGCGGTACACCCGCCGCAGCGTCTCCCGCATGGCCCGGAGGCCCGTGAGATAGTTCAGCGCGTCCAGCGTGGACACGGCGGCGTCCACCGGCTCGATCAGCCGCAGGCGGTCCATGGACTGGTGCAGCAGCAGCGGACGCCGGTCCTCCGGCAGCGGCTCGGCCTTGCGGGCCGCCTCGGTCAGCATCTCCTCGGAGAGGTCCACGCCCGTCATCCGGTAGCCCAGCGCCGCCAGAAGGCAGGTCACCGTCCCGGTGCCGCAGCCAAGATCCAGCACCGTGTCCACCGGCCGGCGCTCCTTTTGCAGCAGACGGTGCAGATACGCCGCCCGCCGCCGGTGCGCCCCGTCCGCCAGCAGCGCGTCATAGGCGTGGGCCAGCGCTTCATACTCGCTCATTTCTTCTCCATCCGTTCAAACACCTTGTCATAGCCGCCCACTCCAAGGCTCAGGGAGCGGTTGACCCGGCTGATGGTGGCGCTGGAGGCGCCGGTGCGCTCCAGAATGTCGTTGTAGATCATGCCGCCGTGGAGCAGCATGGCCACCTCGAAGCGCTGCTCCATGGCCCGCAGCTCCGAAACGGTGCACAGATCCTGAAAGAAATCGTAGCACTCCTCCTCGGTCTTTAACAGGAGGATCGCCTTGTAAAGCTCTCCGTTCTTTTGCTTTTTCCCGATCTTTACCATGGCCGGCTCCTTTCCCGCGGCGCGCAGGCTTCGCGGCGCGCCGACAAGTACATTTTACCTTTTTACAGTGTAAAAGTAAAGGGCCGCTGGCAGGAATTTTCGCCCCATCCCGGCGGGCGGCTCCGGCTGCGGGCGGCGTGACCGCAGACTGTCCCGGCGGACGCGCACTCCGGCGCGGGCCGCGGCATAGGCTGAAGCAGTCCCGTTCGGACCGGCGCGGGCCGCGCCGGAGGCGGAGCGTTGAAGGAGGCTGCCATGTGCGATCAGATCAGGCTGGAACCGCTCGTCATCCAGCGGGAGTGGACGCTGGGGGACATCCCCGTTCTCACTGCGGAGCTGTCGCTCCCCCGTCCCGCGGACCGGGACGGACGAACCGCGCGGCGGCTGGAGCGGTACTATCAGCTTTACGCCCGCTCCTATCTGCGCTACTGCGAGCGCTGGCTGTTTCCCCAATCGGCGGAGGCCTTCCGGCTGGCGCTGGAGTCCAGCGCGCCCCTGCCCCGGGATCTGGCGCGGCTGACGCATCACGTCGCCTGCAACGCCGGGGGCGTTCTGAGCCTGTACACCGAGGCGGCGGAGACCTGCGCCGGACGGACGGAGCGGCGGCGGCACGCGGACACCTGGGACCTGTTCACCGGCAGCCCCATCCCTCTGTCCGCCTGCTTCGCCAGGAAAGCGCCGTGGCGCAAAACGCTGCTGCGCCGGGCGGAGGAGGATCTGGAGCGGCGGGAGCGGGCGGGTGTCCTCCGGCTGGACGGCGGCTGGCGGCGGCAGCTGCGCCGCAGCTTCAGCCCCGATCATTTCTACCTCTCGGAGACGGAGCTTTTCTGGTTCTGGCAGGCGCTCTCCGCCGTCGGCGGCGGGGCGTACGGTCCCGTTTTTTCCATGCCGCTGGGGGAAAACGATTGCTTTTTCCCAGGCATCCGTGCTAAAATAGAGACGGAAACATGAAAGCGCCGTGAGCGTCCGCGCCCGCGGTGAAAGGAGCATGGAGCATGGAACATAAACTGGTATTGAACATCGGCCGCGAATTCGGCAGCGGCGGCCGCGAGATCGGCAAGCTGGCCGCCCAGCGGCTGGGCATCCCCTACTACGACAAGGAGCTGATCGTGCTGGCGGCGGAGAAATCCGGCCTCAGTCCCGAATATCTGGCCAACCTCGACGAGCAGTCGGTCAGCAGCTTTCTCTATTCCTTCTCGGGAGCCAACTTCTCCATGGGGATGCGGATGCACAATGTCAACGTGCTGCCCCCCGCCGATCAGCTCTTTCTCTCTCAGTCCGAGGTCATCCGCGACATCGCGGGAAAGGGCGGCGCGGTGATCGTGGGCCGCTGCGCGGACTACGTGCTTCAGGGTAAGCCCAACCACCTCAACGTGTTCATTCAGGCGCCCATGGAGGCCCGCGTCCAGCGGGTGATGGCCCGCCACGAGTTGGACCGGAAAGCGGCGGAGGCCCTGATCGCCAAGACCGACAAGAACCGCGCCAACTATTATCTCCACTTCACCGGTGAAAAATGGGGCGACCGGAAGAATTTCAGTCTGATCCTCTCCAGCGCCATCGGCGTGGAGGCGTCGGTGGACATGATCGCAGAGTATTACACCCGCATGGAGGAATGCGCGGGAAAGTGAGGACGCCATGTGCCTTGAGACGAAGCGGCTGATCCTGCGCCCGTGGCGCGGGGAGGACGCCCAAAGTCTTTATACCTATGCAAAGGACCCCCGGGTCGGCCCCATCGCGGGCTGGCCGCCCCACACCAGCGCAGAGGAGAGCCGCCGGATCATCCGGGACGTGCTCAGCGCCGGGGAGACCTACGCCGTGGTCCTCAAGGACGGCGGCGGGCCGGTGGGCAGCATCGGGCTGCAGCGGGGCGCGGCCGCCAACCTCCCCCTGCTGGAAAGGGAGGCGGAGCTGGGTTACTGGATCGGCGTTCCCTTCTGGGGCCGGGGCCTGATCCCGGAGGCAGCGGACGAGCTGATCCGCCGCGCGTTTGAGGATCTGGGGCTGGAGACGCTCTGGTGCGGCTCCTTCGGCGGGAACGAGCAGTCCCGGCGGGTGCAGGCCAAATGCGGCTTCGTCTATCATCACACGGCGGAAAACGTCCCGTGTCCGCTGATGGGCGATGTGCGCACGGAGCACATCACCTGCCTTCCAAAGGCCCGGTGGCTGGCCCGGCGGCGCGGAGCCGGTCTGAATTGAATGCTGTGCAGCAGGAGCGGCGGATATCCGCCGCTCCTTTCCAGTTGCTTTTTCCGCCGGAGCTGATAGAATAGAGACAGAGAACGCGGACGCGTTCGGGAAGGAGGCTCCCATGGAGAACACAGAGCAGAAGGACACCGCTGTCCCCGCCGGAGAGGCGCGCGGCAGGCGCCGCTTCCGTCCGCTCCACACGCTGCGGCTGGTGCTGCTGGCGGCGGCGCTGTGCGCCGCGGCGGGCGTGGGCTGCTATCTGGCGGGCCGCGCCGACGGAGCGGCCCAGCAGATCCAGAAGCTGGACGCGGTGGTGGTGGAGAACCGGCTGACCCAGATCAGCGAGCTGGCCAGCGTGAGCTGGTCGTACACCAACATGGCCCAGTTTGAGAGCAGCAACGAGTTTTACGGCATGGCCGTCCCCTTTACCACGAAGAAGTTCATCCTCTCCTACGACGGAAAGATCAAGGCGGGCGTGGATCTGAGCCGCGCGGAGGTGAGCGTGTCCGGAACGGAGGTGACCGTCCGCCTGCCGGAGGCCGAGATCCTGTCCCACGAGATCGACGAGGACAGCGTGGAGATTTTTGACGAGAAAACGTCCATTTTCAACCCCTTTACAGTGGAGGACTTCACCGCCTTTCAGGCGGACCAGAAGGCCGCCATGGAGGAAAAGGTCCTTGCCAGAGGACTTCTGACCGAGGGCCGTGAGCAGGCTCAGGCCAGCGTCCGCGCGCTGGTGGAGCCGTCCCTGCCGGAGGGCTGGACGCTTCGGATGGAGTGAAGCCCCCTTTACACACCGCGCCCCCGGCGCAGAGAACGTCTCTGCGCCGGGGGCGCGCTTTTTATGCGCGGGTCCTGCGGGGCTTCCGCGCTTTCCATGCGTCCGTGTCCGGGGCGGCGCTTTTGAAAGCACGCGCACTGGGAACGCGGCGTCAGTGCAGGAAGCGGCGCAGCGTTTCCAGCAGCTCCGCCTGACGGATCGGCTTGGAGAGGTGGGCGTTCATTCCGGCCTCCCGGCTCTCCTGCCGGTCGCTGGCGAAGGCGTTGGCCGTCATGGCGATGATGGGGATGGTGCCCGCGTCCGCCCGGCCGGAGGCGCGGATGGCCCGCGCGGCCTCCAGTCCGTTCATCACCGGCATCCGGATGTCCATGAGGACCGCGTCGTAATAGCCCGGCTCCGCGCCCAGATAGCGGTCCACCGCCGCCCGTCCGTCGGCGGCGTGGTCCACCTCGATCCCCTGCCGCTGGAGCATCCGCTTTGCGATCTCGGTGTTGACGGGGTGATCCTCCGCCAGCAGCACCCGCCGCCCGGACAGGCTGGCCCCGTCCGCGCCGGTCTCCGGCTGCGCCGCCGGAGCATGGCCCACCCGGACCGTGAAGCGCAGGGTGAACTCGCTGCCCCGGCCCAGCTCGCTTTTCAGCTCCACGGTCCCGTTCATCTGCTCCGTCAGGTTCTTCACGATGGCAAGGCCCAGCCCCGTGCCGCACTGGGGGTCCTGCTGGCCGTTGTCCTCCTGCTCAAACGGCTCGAACGCCCGCTTGACGAACTCCGGGTTCATGCCGCAGCCCTGATCGCGGAATACCATGACGGCGGTGAAGCGGTCCCCGTCCAGCAGTTCGTGGCTGACGGTGCAGGTGATCTCCGTCCCCGGCTGGGAGAACTTGACGGCGTTGCCCAGCAGGTTGATGTAGATCTGCTGAACCCGCAGCCGGTCCACCACCGCGTAAGGGACCACGGCCCGGCTGGTATCCATGCGGAAGCGGATGCCCTTTTCCCGCATGCGCGGCTCCATCATGTCATAGACCGCCGCGTGCAGCTTCCGCAGGTCCGTATCCTCCAGATGCAGCTCCACCCGGCCCGCCTCGATCCGGCTCATGTCCAAAACGTCGTTGATAAGGCCCAGCAGATACTCGCCGGAGGTCAGCAGCTTGCCCAGCAGCTCCTCCACCTCCGGCCCCCGCGGGTCCTCCCGGATGATCTGGGTCAGGCCGAGGATGGCGTTCATGGGCGTGCGGATCTCGTGGCTCATGCGGGAGAGGAATTCTCCCTTGGCCTGCGCCGCGCGGCGGGCCTCCTCCAGCGCGCTGCGCAGCGCCTCGCTGCGGCGGCGCTCCCGGTCGGCGGCGTCCGTGATGTCCGTCACAGCGCAGCAGACCATCCCGCTGGCCCGGTCCAGCCACACGAACGCGTAGCGCAGCCGCCGCACCCCGCCGCCGGGGCTGCGGCGGTCCGCGTACGTCACATACTCGTCCCCGTGCTCCAGCCGGTCCCGGACGCGGTCAAGGCGCAGGCGGTCCAGCGTCTCGTCCAGTTCGTCCTCGTCGCAGCCCTCCCGCACGCCGTCCAGCAGGAACTGCTCCGCTCCCGTGATCTCCCGGGCAGGCTCCTTCCCGTTCCGGGCGGAAAACACCCGGGCCGTGTCCGCCGTCAGGTCGATGCGCAGAAGCATCCGGTACTCCCGGTGGAGCAGCGTGTCCATGATCTGCTCCAGCGCCTTGCGGTCGTCGATGTCAAAGGAATAGATGCTGGCCTCCAGATCCCCCGTGGCGGGGTTGCGGGTCATCTCGATCCACAGCGTCAGCCAGCGCTTGGCGCCGTTGATCCAGCAGCAGCGGTCCAGCGACATCTGGGAAACGCCCCGCTCATACGCCGCCGTCAGCGCCGCACGGTTCATCTTCTCGCCGAACCGCTCCGCCTGCTCCGGCGTGACGGCGCGGCTTTTCATCCGCTCAAACAGCGCGTCCGCGGTGCCGTCCAGCTCCGCCAGCAGGCCGGGATACAGCGACGGACCGGGAACACAGGTGTTTCTGGTCAGGTCCAGATGCGCGGACGCCACCGCGTCCCGCGTAAATTTCCGGATCTGCTGGCTCTGGCGGGTATAGCGCTCCATGTCCTGATGGCGCTGGGTGCAGTCCATCCCGGTGCACAGAACGCCGGTCCGCCGCCCATCCGCGCCGTAAAGCGAGCTCATGCGGATCTCCAGCCACTGGACCGAGCCGTCCGGGTGGCGCTCCCGCACCTCGCAGGAGGCGTGGTCCGCGCCCGCGTCGATCTGCGCGTACGCCTTGAGCAGCTCCGGCACATCCTCCTCCAGCGTGATGCCGCGGGCCAGCCACGACGCGGGATAATCCTCCATCAGCTCCGGCACGCCGAACAGCTCCTGTGTGTGCCGTCCCTGACGGGCCGTATGGCGCACGGGGTCGTATACCCAGTAGTCCACATGGGTGTGGCTCATGGCCGCCTGAAGGGTGCGCTCATTGGCCTCCGTGTTCTCCTGAAGCCGCTTGAGTGGGTCCACGTCGGTGAGCATGGCGTAATAGAGCGGCCTGCCGTCCGCCGCCGGCCTGCGGATGGCCTGAAGCGCCACCCAGCCGTAGGTTCCGTCCTGCCGCAGCACGCGGAAGGTCAGCCGAATCTCTCCGCCGCCCTCGCGGCACCGATTCATCTGCCGCCGGAATGCGTCCCGGTCCTCCGGGTGGATGTGCTCGTCCACCCGGATCTCCTCCGGCATCATGGTGGGCGCGGGGCGGCCCAGCAGACGGTAAAGCCCGCTGTTGGCGTACCGCAGGCGCACGGCGCCGTCCGGCTCCACGCGGAAGGTGCAGATGCCGCCGGGCGTCAGGTCCATGACCGTTTTGAACTGGTCCTCCCGCTGGCTGAGCGCGTTTTGCAGCGCCCTGCGCCGCCGTCTGTCCCGCACCAGCGCAGCCGCCAGCGCGGCCAGCACCGCCAGCGCAGCCGCGGCCGCGCCGATGAAAAACGCCTCCCGCGGGCCGGACGCGGCCAGCATCTCCGTCTGCGCGGCGGGAACCGCGCCGCCCGCCCCTCCGGCCTGCGCCGCCGGGGCCGCCTGCATTCCCGCAAAAAGCAGCGCGGCGCACAGCGGCGCCGCCGCCGCTGCGCGCCATAGCGTGCTCCGCACTTCTTTTCCGTGTTTCATGCCCTCACCTCATCGCAGGCCCGTCCGGGCCTGTTTCTCTCTCGAGAACAGTATAGCCCGTCCGCGGAGCTTTGGCAAGGTCTGTAAGCGCCCGTCAGAGCACGTAAAAATAGATCGCCGCGTAATGGAACAGGGACCCGGCCAGGATCAGCAGGTGGAACAGCTCGTGAAACGTCCACTCCGCGCTGATGTTGGGCTTTTTCACCGCGTAAAACACCGCGCCCACCGAGTAGCACACGCCGCCCAGCGCCACCAGCGTCAGGCAGGGCTGGCCCACGGCGGCGAAGTCCCGCGCCACGAACAGCACCGCCCAGCCCATCACCAGATACACCACCGTGGACAGAATGCGGGGCGCGTTGATCCAGATCAGCTTGGCAAGGATGCCCGCCAGCGCCACCGCCCAGAGCGTCATGCAGAACCGGGCGCCCTTGGGCTGGGGCAGCATCACCATGGCGAAGGGCGTGTAGCTCCCGGCGATGAGCACGTAGATCATGCTGTGGTCCATCTTGCGCAGAAAGCGCTTGGCCCCAGCGGTGAACTCGTCGCCGGGATAGTAGTGGTACACGGCGCTGGCCGTGTACAGCGCCAGCGCCGACAGGCAGAACACCAGCGCGGCCCACAGCGTGGCCGCCGGAACGTCCAGCCCCACGCCCCGCAGCGCCATAAAAACGCAGCCCACCAGCGCCGCCCCCGCGCCCAGCGCGTGGGTCTCAAAGCTGACGCGGTCCTGCGCCTTTGCAATCAAGTCTTTCATAAGCTCGGCTCCTTTCCGAAAACCGTCATATATGATTTTCAATATTATATTACACCACGTGAAAAATATTTCAAGAGATTTAACGAATTTTTTTCTGGCAATTTTCACAAAACGCACCTGAAAAATTTTTTGCCCGTCTGCTTGCTTTTTATGCTCCCGTCCGATACAATAGAGCTACAATTTAAGAATGATAGCTGGAACGAAGTGCTTGCGCGCACGGGCTGACACCTGTCATTCGTTTTTTGGTGGGTGTTTCGGACCGAGGCGGGTCTGAAACGCCCCTTTTCTTTCCCCGGCGCGGGCGGCGCGCCATTCCCATGAAAACAGGAATATGAGGAGGTTTTTTGAAATGATCCTGCTGGCAAACGGAAAGCTCATCACCCGGGACGCGGACGGCGCGGGCTACTATCCCGACGGGGGCGTGGTCATCGACGGTGAGAAGATCGCCGCCGTGGGCGAGACCGCCGCGCTGAAGGCCCAGTATCCCCAGGCGGAATTTGTGGACGCCCATGGCGGCGTCATCATGCCCGGCCTCATCAATGCCCACACCCATATTTACTCCGCGCTGGCCCGCGGACTGAGCATCGCTGGAAACAACCCCACCAACTTCTACGAGGTGCTGGACGGGACGTGGTGGGCCATCGACCGCCATCTGGATCTGGAGGCCACCCGTGCGTCCGCTCAGGCGCTGGTCATCGACTCCATCAAGCAGGGCGTCACCACCATCTTCGACCACCACGCCTCCTTCTGCGAGATCCCCGGCTCCCTGATGAAGATCGCGGACGTGACGCAGGAGTTCGGGATGCGGGCCTGCCTGTGCTATGAGGTCAGCGACCGGGACGGCGAGGAGAAGTCCATCCAGTCCGTGCAGGAGAACAAGGACTTCATCGACTACTGCGAGAAGAACCCCTCCGACATGCTCAAGGCCATGTTCGGCGGACACGCGCTGTTCACCATCTCCGACAAGACCTTTGACCGCATGAACGCCGCCAACGGCGGCCGCGCCGGCTATCACATCCACGTGTCCGAGGGCATGAACGACGTGTACGACAGCCTTCAGAACTACGGCCGCCGTCCGGTCCAGCGCCTGCAGGACCACGGCATTCTGGGTGAAAAGACCATCCTCGGCCACTGCATCCACGTCAACACCGCCGAGATGGACATCATCAAGGCGACGGACACCATGTGCGTCAACAACCCGGAGAGCAACATGGGCAACGCCGTGGGCATCTCCCCGGTGCTCCAGCTCCATAAGAAGGGCATCCTCGTGGGCATGGGCACCGACGCCTATACCAACGACATGCTGGAATCCATCAAGGTCGCCCTGTGCTCCCAGCGGCACAACGCCTGCCTGCCCAACGTGGGCTGGTGCGAGGTGACGGATATGCTGTTCCACAATAACGCGAAGATCGCAAAGCGGCTGGGCTTCCCCACGCTGGGCGTTCTGAAGCCGGGCGCGGCGGCGGACGTGATCGTGATGGACTACAAGCCCTTCACCCCGTTCAGCGATGAAAATATCGACGGCCACATGATCTTCGGCATGACGGGCCGCCAGTGCCAGACCACCATCATCAACGGTAAGCTGCTCATGCGGGACCGCCAGCTCGTGAACATCGACGAGGAGGCCGTCAACGCCCACGTGCTGGAGTCCGCCAAGCGGCTCTGGGGCCAGCTCAACCACAGAACGTACTGAAATTTCCGCGGGGGACCGTCCGCCGGCGGCGGAGCAAGCCCGGTCCGCCCGCGTCCAGACATGAGGAAATCTGAAAATCGGAGGTAACGACATGAGTGAACTGATGACCCCCATCCCCTTCCGGGAGCTGATGACCTGGATCACCGCCGAGCACCAGCGGGAAGGCTCCGTGTTCGGCGTGCGCCGCCCCTACCGCGCCGGGACGAAGTCCCTGCCCATCTTCGGTGAGAAGATCGAAACGCCCTTCGGCCCCGCCGCCGGACCCAACACCCAGCTGGCGCAGAACATCGTGGCCGGATACTACGGCGGCGCCCGGTTCTTTGAACTGAAGACCGTCCAGAAGATGGACGGCGCGGAGCTGGCCGCCTGCATCAACCGCCCCTGCATCCTTGCGGAGGACGAGTGCTATAACTGCGAGTGGAGCACGGAGCTGTACGTCACGCAGGCGTTCGAGGAATATGTCAAGGCGTGGTGCGCCTGCAAGATGCTGGCCCATGTGTACGGGCTGGGCGATCCGGACGGCTTTGTGTTCAACATGAGCGTGGGCTACGATCTGGAGGGCATCAAGGGCGAGAAGATCGACACGTTCCTCAACGGCATGATGGACGCGTCCGAGACGCCCATCTTCCAGGAGTGCATCGCCGTCCTGCGGCAGATGTTCCCCGGCGAGGAGGCGTTCATCTCCACCATCTCCCCCCGCGTCTCCCGCAGCGTCACCGTCTCCACGCTGCACGGCTGCCCGCCGGACGAGATCGAGCGCATTGCCAGCCACCTGATCCGGGAAAAGCACCTGCACACCTTCGTCAAGTGCAATCCCACCATTCTGGGCTATGAGACGGCCCGCAGCGTGCTGGACTCCATGGGCTACGATTACATCGTGTTCGACGAGCACCACTTCAACGAGGATCTGCAGTACGCCGACGCGGTGCCTATGTTCCACCGTCTCTCCGCGCTGGCGGAGGAGCACGGGCTGGAATTCGGCCTGAAGCTGTCCAACACGTTCCCGGTGGACGTGACCCGGGGCGAGCTGCCCAGCGAGGAGATGTACATGGCGGGCAAGTCCCTCTTCCCCCTGACCACCGTCATGGCCGCCCGCATCGCGAAGGAATTTGACGGCAGGCTCCGCCTGAGCTACGCCGGCGGCGCGGACTATTTCAACATCGACAAGCTGTTCGCCTGCAATATCTGGCCCATCACCATGGCCACCACCGAGCTCAAGCCCGGCGGCTATCAGCGCTTCACCCAGATCGGTGAGAAGCTGGAGAAGCTGTCCTACAAGCCCTTCACCGCCGTGGACACCGCCGGGATCGAGGCGCTCAGCCTCGCCGCCCGGACGGATAAGTTCCATGTCAAGGCCGTCAAGCCCCTGCCCCGGCGGAAGCTGACGGAGAAGGTCCCCCTGCTGGACTGCTTCACCGCCCCCTGCAAGGGCGGTTGCCCCATCGGGCAGGACATCCCCGAGTACATTGAGCTGAACCGTCAGGGCCGGTACGCCGAGGCCCTGAGCCTGATCGTGGAGAAGAACCCCCTGCCGTTCATCACCGGCACCATCTGTGCCCACCGCTGCATGGGCAAGTGCACCCGCAACTTCTATGACGAGCCGGTGCAGATCCGGGCGGAGAAGCTGGCCGCGGCCCAGCGGGGCTATGCCGCGCTGATGGAGTCCCTGCCCCAGCCCGCGCCCGTTCCGGGCGTGAAGGCCGCCATCGTGGGCGGCGGCCCGTCCGGCCTTGCGGCGGCGTTCTTCCTGGGCCGCGCGGGCGTGGCCTGCACCATCTTTGAGCAGGCGGATCAGCTGGGCGGCGTGGTCCGGCAGGTGATCCCCGGCTTCCGCATCAGCGGCAAGGCCATTGACAACGACGTGGCGCTGGCCCTGCATTACGGCGCGGAGGTCCGGCTGGGCGCGCCCGCGCCCTCCGCCGCGGAGCTGAAGGCGGCGGGCTATACCCACATTTACTATGCCGTGGGCGCGTGGAAGGCCGGGAAGCTGGACATTCCCGGCAATGTGGTCCCGGTCATCGGCTGGCTGAAGGATCTCAAGGCCGGAAAGAATGTTCCGCTGGGCCATGTGGCCGTGGTGGGCGGCGGCAACACCGCCATGGACGCGGCCCGGGCCGCCCTGCGGGCGGGCGCCAAGTCCTCCGCGCTGGTCTACCGCCGCACCCGCAAGTATATGCCCGCCGACGCCGAGGAGCTGGAGCTGGCCATGGCTGACGGCGTGGAGTTTTTGGAGCTGGCCGCACCCGCGGAGCAGAAGAACGGCAAACTCATCTATAAGAAGATGAAGCTGGGCGAGCCGGACGCCTCCGGCCGCCGCGCGCCGGTGGAGACCGGCGAGACCGGCGAGATCCCCTGCGACACGGTGATCTCCGCCGTGGGCGAGCAGGTGGACGGCGCGCTGTTCACCGCCAGCGGCGTGGAGCTGGACGCCAAGGGCCGTCCCGGCTTCCGGACCAATCTGGAAAACGTCTACTGCGGCGGCGACGCCATGCGCGGCCCCGCCACCGTGGTGGAGGGCATCGCGGACGCGCGGGCCTTTGCCGACGCGGTGATCGGCTCCGTCCGCCCCGTCCGCTTCCCCGCCGGTTCCTCCGCCTCCCGGGCGGACGCCGCGGCGAAGAAGGGCGTCCTGTGCGAGTCCGCCAGATGCGAGGGCGAGCGCTGCCTGAGCTGCAATGTGGTGTGCGAGTGCTGCGCGGACGTATGCCCCAACCGGGCCAACGTGTCCATCGAGCTGCCCGACGGGCGGCGTCAGATCCTGCACGTGGACCGGATGTGCAACGAGTGCGGCAACTGCGCGGTCTTCTGCCCCTACGATTCCGCGCCCTACCGCGACAAGTTCACCCTGTTCCGCACCCGCGAGGAATTTGACAAGACGCCCAACGCAGGCTTCCTGCCGCTGGAGGGCCGCCGCGTCCTCGTCCGGGTGGACGGGGCCGTCCGCGAGGCGGATCTGGACGGCCGGAACGACCTGCCCGCCGATGTGGAGTGCCTGATCCTGACGGTGTTCAGCCATTACGGCTATCTGCTGGGCTGATCGCTTTCCCAGTACGCGTCCCCGCTGCCTTCGGCAGCGGGGACGCCTGCGTTTACCGGGAAAGCTCCGGCGTGGTCCGCCGCCACAATGACCGAAGGCACGCCGCCCGCCGGGGCGTTCCTTGTGTAAATCGCAGAAACGCGAAAAGCCTATTGACGAAATGTGGATTTTGATGTATGATTCAGCCAACCTGTTTAGTTGGTAGGTAATCAGCCGAAAGGAGGCGCAGGAGATGCGGGCATTTTTCGATCAGCTTCTGAGAAGCAACTTCCGCTGTGGGCGAATGCTCTGCTCCCGGACACATTCAGTGTGCGGGCCGGTCTGCTGCGCCCATGGGGAAGCGTCCGTTTAAGGCATCCCCCCTGCGCGGCGGGTCCTGTCTGTACCAGTGTCCGGGAGACGATATCGGTCCCCCGGGCACTTTTTTGCTGCCCGGGGCGCGCAGAAAAACGCAGAAAAGGGAGTGACGGCATGATCCGTCTGGAGCAGATCACAAAAACCTTTCAGTCCGGCAGGAAAACGGTCACCGCCGTGGACAACGTGAGCCTGAGCGTCAATGACGGAGAGATCTTCGGCGTCATCGGCTTCTCCGGCGCGGGAAAATCCACGTTGGTGCGCTGTATCAATCTGCTGGAGCGCCCCACCTCCGGCAAGGTGTGGCTGGACGACGTGGAGCTGACGGCGCTGCCCGCCGCGGAGATCCGCCGCCGCCGGCAGGAGATCGGCATGATCTTTCAGCAGTTCAACCTGTTCGCGGCGCGGACGGTGTTTGACAACGTGGCGTTCCCCCTGCGGCGGCAGAAGCTCAGCCGCGCTGCCCAGAAGCAGCGGGTCACGGAGCTTTTGAAGCTGGTGGGTCTGGAGCAGAAGGCCGGAGCCTATCCCTCGGAGCTGTCCGGCGGGCAGAAGCAGCGGGTGGCCATCGCCCGGGCGCTGGCCAGCGGGCCGAAGGTGCTTTTGTGCGACGAGGCCACCAGCGCGCTGGACCCCCAGACCACCCGCGCCACGCTCCGGCTCCTCAAGGATCTGAACCGGAAGCTGGGCCTGACCATCATCCTCATCACCCACGAGATGCAGGTGGTCAAGGAGATCTGCGACCGGGTGGCCGTGATGGAAAACGGCCGGGTGGTGGAGGAGGGCGACGTGTTCACCGTGTTCTCCAACCCCCGCCAGCCGGTGACGCGGAACTTCATCTCCATGACCAGCAACCTCTCCCGGGTATACGAGCTGCTGGAGCAGGACGCGGCCATCACCCGCCTGAAGCCCGGCCAGCTCATTCTGCGCATGAACTACATCGAGCGCAGCGCCTGTGAGGCGCTGGTGTCCCAGCTCTCCCGCCAGTTTCAGGTGGATCTGAACATCATCTTCGGAAACATCGAGATGATCGGGGACAACCCCATCGGCGGGCTGGTGGTCATCGTCAGCGGCGCGCCGGAGAGCATTGAAAAAACGCTGGGATATCTCAAGGATATCCATGTGGGAGTGGAGGTCATTTCCGATGCAAGAGTTTCTGACTAAATACCTGCCCAACGTGATGGATTCCCTGCCGACCCTGCGGCAGAGCACGGTGGAGACGCTGGAAATGGTGCTGATCGCGGGCGGGATCTCCTTTGTGCTGGGGCTTCTTCTGGGGACGCTGCTGACCACGGCCCGGCCCGGCGGCATTCTGGAAAACGCGCCGCTCTATCAGGTGCTGGACAAGCTCATCAACCTGCTGCGCTCGGTCCCGTTCATCATCCTGCTGTTCTGCCTGCTGCCGCTGACGCGGCTGGTGGCCGGGACGGCCATCGGCGTCCGGGGCGCGATTCTGCCGCTGGCGTTCGGAACCGTTCCCTTCTTCTCCCGTCAGGTGGAGGCCGCCCTCAGCGAGGTGAACCCCGGCCTTGTGGAGGCGGCCCAGTCCATGGGCTGCTCCAACGCGGAGATCATCTTCCGGGTCTACCTCCGGGAGAGCGTGGCGGGCATCGCCCGCGGCACCACCATCACCTTGATCTCCCTTGTGAGCCTGACCGCCATGGCCGGCGCCGTAGGCGCGGGCGGGCTGGGCAACTTCGCCTATATTTACGGCCAGCAGCGCAACCGCATGGACATCATCTATGTAACGGTGGTGGTCCTTGTGGCGCTGGTCTCCCTCATCCAGCTCATCGGCAGCGCGGTGGCCAAGCGGAACACCCACTGAGCCGCGCCGCCTCTCAGTACCTTTTCAAATATCAGAATTTATATTGAATTTCAGGAGGATATTACCATGAAAAAGCAGCTTTTGATCCTTGCCGCCGCCGCGGTGTTCGCTTCCGCCCTGACCGGCTGCGGTTCTTCCGCCCCCTCCGCTCCCGCCGCTTCCTCTGCCGCCCAGAGCAGCGCGGCCCAGAGCGCGTCCGCCGAAACGCCCGTCACGGTCAAGATCGGCCTGACCGGCACCTTCAACGAGGACATCTGGGCCCCCGCCGCCGAGGAGCTGGCCGCCGAGGGCATCAATCTGGAGTTCGTCCAGTTCTCCAACTTCTCCCTGCCCAATCAGGCGCTGGTCAACGGCGAGATCGACCTGAACGCCTTCCAGCACCACGCGTTCCTGAATAACGAGGTCACCAGCAACGGCTATGCCATCACCCCCATCGGCGACACGTACATCGTGGCCATGAACGTCTACTCCAACTCCATGTCCAGTCTGGACGAGCTGAAGGACGGCGACCAGATCGCTGTGCCCAACGACGCCACCAACGAGGGCCGCGCCCTCAAGCTGCTGGAGTCTGCCGGCCTGCTGACCATCGACCCGGCGGCGGGCGCGTCCCCGGAGATCTCCGACATCACGGATTACAAGGTGCAGGTGAAGTTCGTGGAGATGGACGCGAATCTGGTGGCCTCCGCTCTGCCGGACGTGGCCGCGGCGGTCATCAACGGCAACTACGCCCTTGACAGCGGCCTGAAGGCGGACGACGCCATCTTCAAGGAGACGGAGTATGCCGACGACAGCTACTTCGGCCTGATCGCCGCCCGGACGGAGGACGCGGAGAATCCCGTCTATCAGCGCATCGTGGAGGCCTATCAGTCCCAGAAGACCATCGACGTGTTCAACGACGAGTTCGCCGGCTTCTTTGTCCCGGCGTGGACCCTGTAACGAGGCGCGGCATGGAGGAGCTTTACCGTCTTGTGGCCGACCCGGAGCGGGTCGTGCTGAGCGGCATCGAGGAAAAGTACCTCTCCGACACGCTGGGCCGCCGGAAAGGGACCGCCGCCGCGCTGGTGTTCCCCATCTCCACCGAGGAGGTCAGCGCCGTGCTGCGCTTCGCGTGGGAGCGCCGCCTGCCGGTGACGCCCCGGGGCGCGGGGACCAATCTGGTCGGCTCCACCGTCCCGGAGGGGCAGGGGATCATTCTGGACCTATCCCGCATGGACCGCATTCTGGAGCTGGACCCGGACACGTTCACCGTCACCGTGGAGCCGGGCGTCGTTTTGCAGGATCTCCAGCGCTACGTGGAGGAGCGGGGCTTTTTCTACCCGCCGGACCCGGGCGAGAAGCTGGCCACCATCGGTGGCAACATCGCCACCAACGCCGGCGGGATGCGGGCGGTGAAGTACGGCGTCACCCGGGACTATGTCCGGGGGCTGGAGGTGGTCCTTGCGGACGGGACGGTGCTGCCGCTGGGCAGCAAAAACGTCAAGGACGCCAGCGGGCTGTCCCTGCGCCACCTGATGATCGGCTCCGAGGGGACGCTGGGCGTCATCACCCGCTGCATCCTGCGGCTGACGGCAAAGCCGGAAGAGACCCGCTCCGCCGTGGTCCCCTTCGCGGACCTGAAGGCGGCCATCGCCGCCGTCCCCGCCATCCTGTGCTCCGGCGCGGACCCCACGGCGGTGGAATTCGTGGAGCGCAGCGTGGCCGCGCTGGGCGAGCGGTTCACCGGCATTTCCTTCCCCTGCCCGCAGGCGCAGGCATATATCCTGTTGACTTTCGACGGAACACGAGATAAGATCGAAACGGATATCCGCCGGGTCCGGGCCGTTCTGACCCAGCAGGGCGCGCTGGACTTCGTCCTGCTGGACACGCCGGAGCGGACCGCGGAGATCTGGAAGGTCCGGGGCTGCCTTGTCAAGGCGGTGGAGGCCGTTTCCGAGCAGGAGCCGGTGGATCTGGTGGTCCCCATCAGCCGCACGGCGGAGTTCGTCTCCTTCGTCCACGAGACGGAGGAGCGGACCGGCATGCAGATGGTGGCCTTCGGCCACGCGGGGGACGGAAACGTCCACCTGTGCGTGGTGCGGGGGGACCGGGACGACGACGCGTGGCAGCGGGAGCTGCACGCTAATATGGAGACGGTGTACGCCAAGGCGTATGAACTGGGGGGACTGACCTCCGGCGAGCACGGCATCGGCCTGAGCAAGCGACCCTACTACCTTGCTCACACCCCCGCGGAGAATCTGGCGGCCCAGCGCAGCGTCAAGTCCGCGCTGGACCCGCGGCACATCCTGAACGATCACAAATCCTATCTGGAATGAGGAGGAACCACTATGCAGAGCCTTTCCAGCCGCACGGCGGCTTTCACGGATTCCGTCATCCGGCGGATGACCCGCATCTGCCTTCAGTGCGGCGCGGTCAATCTCAGTCAGGGCTTTCCCGACTTTGACCCGCCGCAGGAGATCCTTGACCGGCTGGCCGAGGTGGCGAAGGAGGGGCCGCATCAGTACTCCGTCACCTGGGGCGCGCAGAACTTCCGGGAGGCGCTGGCCGACAAGCAGACTCACTTCATGGGCCGGACCATCGACCCCAACAGCGAGATCGTGACCACCTGCGGCTCCACCGAGGCCATGATGGCGGCGGTGATGACCGTGACGGACCCCGGCGACAAGATCGTGGTCTTTTCCCCGTTCTATGAGAACTACGGCGCAGACGCCATCCTCTCCGGCGCGGAGCCGATCTACGTCCCCCTCCATCCCCCCGCGTTCTCCTTCGATCCCGAGGAGCTGGAGGACGCGTTCCGCCAGCATCCCAAGGCGCTGATCCTGTGCAACCCCTCCAACCCCTGCGGCAAGGTGTTCACCCGGGACGAGCTTCTGACCATCGCCGCGCTGGCGGAGAAATACGACGTGTACGTCATCACTGACGAGGTGTATGAGCATCTGGTCTACGCGCCCCACCGCCATACCTACTTCGCCACCCTGCCGGGCATGTGGGAGCGGACGCTCTCCTGCTCCTCCCTGTCCAAGACTTATTCCATCACCGGCTGGCGGCTGGGCTACATCATCGCCCCCGCGCCGATCATCGAGCGGGCGAAAAAGGTCCACGATTTCCTGACGGTGGGCGCGGCCGCGCCGCTTCAGGAGGCGGTGATCCCCGGCCTGCGCTTCGGCGACGAGTATTATCAGGGCCTGCTGGCGACCTATACGGAAAAGCGGAAGCTGATGCTCGACGGCCTGACCGCGCTGGGCATCCCCCACAACGAGCCGGAGGGCGCCTATTACATCCTGCTGGACATCTCCCGGTACGGCTGGGACGACGACTATCAGTTCTGCGAGCAGCTGGCCCAGCGGGTGGGCGTGGGCGCGGTGCCCGGCTCCAGCTTCTTCAAGGAGCCGGAGAACCGCTACATCCGCCTCCACTTCGCCAAGAAAAACGAGACGCTCACCGCCGCGCTGGACCGGCTGGCGTCCATGGACGCGAAGATGAAGCGCTGAAAATACCGTCCGCGTATCAAAAAAGCGGCGGCAGGAGCCATCCTGCCGCCGTTTTTTGGCGATTTTCCTCCGGAAATGTGCAAAGACCGCTTGACTGGGCGCAAAAAGCATGATACAATTTCAATCTGCGCGGGTATGCCGCGAATTTTGCTATGCCAATCGGAATGTGAGGGAATTTCTGCGTGCTGGAGGAATTGACGGGAAGGGCCAGAGTCGTCGGCTTCAAGCAGTCCCGCCGCGCCATCGCGCAGGGGCTGGCCGCCCGGGCGTATCTCGCCTGCGACGCGGACCCCGCCCTTGCAGACGCCCTTGCGGAGAGCTGCGCGCAGCAGGGCGTTCCCGTGGAGCGGGAATACACCATGGCGCAGCTCGGCGCCGCCTGCCGCATCAGCGTGGGCGCGGCCGTGGCCGTCCTTTTGAAATAAGGATGGAAAACTTCGGTTTTTTCGGAATAGCCTGACGGCGTTCCGCAAAAAATAAAGGCTGTACGTGTGCAGCCGAAATATTTCACAGAAAGGAGAACAATATGCCTACTTTTAACCAGCTGGTCCGTAAAGGACGGGAGCAGGCCACCTTCAAATCCACTTCCCCCGCGCTGCAGTATGGCCTGAACACCCTGAAGAACAAGAACACCGATCTGCCCTCCCCTCAGAAGAGAGGCGTCTGCACCGCGGTGAGAACGGCCACCCCCAAGAAGCCGAACTCCGCTCTGCGTAAGATCGCCCGTGTTCGCCTGACCAACGGCTACGAAGTCACCGCGTATATTCCCGGCGTGGGCCACTCCCTGCAGGAGCACTCCGTCGTGATGATCCGCGGCGGCCGTGTCAAGGACCTCCCCGGCGTCCGTTACCACATCATCCGCGGTACTCTGGACACTCAGGGCGTCTCCGGCCGTATGCAGGCCCGTTCCAAGTACGGCGCCAAGCGTCCCAAGTCCAAGTAAGGACGAGCATCTGAAAGCTTTGCCGAATAGGTTTATATATATATTACCTCTTTGGCAGGCATTCACGGAAGGCAAAGCTGCCTTTTGAGTACCTATGACATCATATTATTATGAAGGAGGGAAGTATCGTGCCGAGAAGAGGTAACGTTCCCAAAAGAGAGGTCCTGCCCGATCCCGTCTACGGTTCCATTCTGGTGACCAAGCTGGTCAACAGCGTGATGCTGGACGGCAAGAAGGGCGTGGCCCAGAAGGTGGTCTACGCGGCCTTCGATCAGATCAAGGAGAAGACCGAGAAGGACCCCGTTGAAGTGTTCACTCAGGCGATGGAGAACATCATGCCCAGCCTGGAGGTCAAGGCCCGCCGTGTCGGCGGCGCGACCTATCAGGTGCCCCTGGAGGTCCGTCCCGCCCGCCGTCAGACTCTGGGCCTGCGGTGGCTGACCGCTTATGCCCGTTCCCGCGGCGAGCGCACCATGGCTGAGCGTCTGGCCAGCGAGATCATGGACGCGTCCAACAACACCGGCGCCGCCGTGAAGAAGCGCGAGGAAGTCCACAAGGCTGCCGAGGCCAACAAGGCGTTCGCGCACTTCCGCTATTAAGGAGAACGACTATGCCGAGAAAAAACTCGCTTGAAAACACCCGCAACATCGGCATCATGGCCCACATTGATGCAGGCAAGACCACCACGACCGAGCGCATCCTGTTCTACACCGGCGTGAACTACAAGATCGGTGAGACCCATGACGGCACCGCCACCATGGACTGGATGGCTCAGGAGCAGGAGCGCGGCATCACCATCACCTCCGCCGCCACCACCTGCCACTGGAAGGGTTCCAAGAACCAGTTCCCCGACACCCGCATCAACATCATCGACACTCCGGGCCACGTGGACTTCACCGTTGAGGTGGAGCGCTCCCTGCGCGTGCTGGACGGCTCTGTGACCGTTCTGTGCGCCAAGGGCGGCGTGGAGCCTCAGTCCGAGACGGTGTGGCGTCAGGCCGACACCTATAAGGTCCCCCGCATGATCTACGTCAACAAGATGGACATCATGGGCGCGGACTTCTACAACGTCCTGCGGATGATCGACGAGCGCCTCAAGTGCAACGGCGTTCCCATCCAGCTCCCCATCGGCTCCGAGGATACCTTCAAGGGCATCGTGGATCTGGTGGAGATGGATGCCGACATCTACTACGACGATCTGGGCAAGGATATGCGCGTGGAGCCGATCCCCGCCGACATGGTGGAGAAGGCCAACGAGTACCGCGAGAAGCTGATGGACGCCGTTTCCATGGTGGACGAGTCCATCATGGAGAGCTATCTCGCCGGCGAGGAGGTCCCCGCCGAGAAGATCCGCGCCGCCATCCGCAAGGCCACCGTCAACAACGAGATGGTCCCCATCACCTGCGGTACGTCCTATAAGAACAAGGGCGTTCAGAAGCTGCTGGACGCGATCGTGGACTATATGCCCTCCCCGCTGGACATTCCGCCCATCAAGGGCGTGAATCCCAAGACCGACGAGGAAGAGGAGCGCAAGGCCAGCGACGAGGAGCCTTTCGCCGCTCTGGCGTTCAAGATCATGACCGACCCCTATGTGGGCCGTCTGAGCTTCTTCCGCGTGTACTCCGGTCACCTGAC
>CAKTMK010000039.1 GCA_934574045.1 uncultured Oscillibacter sp.
AACGGCGTGACCGAAGTCACGCCGCCCCTTGAAAACACAAGGTTTTCACCATTTTTTGATTTTACTGTTTTACGACCGCCCGGTATTCCTCGATCAGTTCTTTTGAGGCTTCGATCAGGACCTCTTTGCTCAAGCCCTTATGAAACAAATGAAAAGCCTCCTTCCTAATGACGTTAGAATCAGTATATCCTAATAGCGTTAGGAATGCAGGAAATTTGCTTCGCAGCGGCTGTTCTGCGGGCGTCCGCGCGTCCTCCGGGCATTTTTTTGCGCCGCGCTCATATCCTCCGTTTAAGGGGGCGAGGGGCGGATGGAGGAGATCTGGGCGCTGCTGAACGGGGTGGTGCTGTTTCTGTTCGGCATGACGCTGATGGGGGAGCATCTGCGCCGTCTCAGCGGAGGACGGGCGGAACGGCTGGTGCGTCGGGCGGCGGATGATCGGCGCACGGGGGCGCTGCTGGGCCTTGCGGTGACGGCGGCGGTCCAATCCTCCTCTGCGGTGACGGTGCTGGCGGTCTCACTGGCGGATGCGGGCATCCTGACGCTCCGGCAGACGGTCCCGGTGCTGATCGGCAGCAACGTGGGCACCACGGTCACGGTGTGGCTGACGGGCCTGCGCGCCGGGGGAGGGGAAAGCGGAGCGCTGACGGTGCTGCTGGCCGGAGGCGGACTGCTGATCTATCTGCTGCTGCCCCGGCGCAGGAGCTGGGGCGGTCTGCTGCTGGGACTGTTTCTTCTGCTGATCGGGATGGAGCGGATGACGGCCGCCGCCGCGCCGCTGGCGGAGCTGGAGACGGTCCGGCGGCTGGGCGGAATGACGGAGCATCCCGCGGCGGCGGTGCTGGCGGGGGCGGCGGTCACCGGTGTGCTGCAAAGCTCCAGCGCGGCCATCGGCATTTTGCAGGCGTTTTCCGCCGCAGGAACGGTGGCTTGGGGCGCGGGAGTGCCGCTGGTGCTGGGGGGGAACATCGGCACCTGCGCCACGGTGCTGCTGGCCTCGCTGGGCGGAGGGCCGAACGCGAAGCGGGCGGCGCTGGCGCACCTGAAATTCAATCTGGCGGGCACGGCGGCGCTTTTGCCGCTGTGGCTGGCGCTGGGCGGGCCGCTGCGGGACCGCCCCATCACTCCGGCGGAGATCGCCGCGGTCCACACCGGGTTCAATCTCCTTTCCGCGGCGCTGCTGCTGCCCCTGTCGGATCGGCTGGCGGGAGAGCCGCGGCGGCGGCGCGCCGCCTGAACCGGATGCGCTCCGGAGGAGGGAAAAAGGAAAGCCCGGTGGGACCGGATCGGTCCCACCGGGCTTTGTTCAGCTTGCTTGAAGCGGGCGCTTCTTAGAAGATGCCCTGCGCCATCATGGCGTCGGCAACCTTCTGGAAGCCGGCGATGTTGGCGCCAGCCACCAGATCATAGCCCAGACCGTAACGCTCGGCGGCCTCGACAGAAGCGTTGTAGATGTTCTTCATGATGCTCTGCATCTTGGCGTCGATCTCCTCGGCGTTCCAGTAGATGCGCTGAGCGTTCTGAGCCATCTCCAGCTCGGAGACGGACACGCCGCAGGCGTTGACGGCCTTGGAGGGCGCGACCACCATGTGCTTCTGCTCCTTCAGGAACTCCAGAGCGTCGTTGGTGGTGGGCATGTTGGCGACCTCAATGTAGTACTTCACGCCGGACTCGGCGATCTTCTTCGCGGACTCCATCTTGACGTCGTTCTGGGTGGCGGCGGGCATGTAGATGTCCACGTCCTTGACGCCCCAGCACTTCTCGCCGGGAACGAACTCGCAGCCAAACTTGTCGGCATAGGGCTTGCAGTGCATGGGATCCTTGGCGCGCATCTCGAGGATGAAGTTCAGCTTCTCGTCGGTGCACACGCCCTCGGGATCGTGGATGTAGCCGTCGGGACCGGCGAAGTAGGTGACCTTCGCGCCCAGCTCGGCAGCCTTCTTCATGATGCCCCAGCCCACGTTGCCGTAGCCGGACATGGCGATGCGCTTGCCTTCCAGCTTCTCGCCGTCGTGCTTGAGGGCCTCGACCAGATAATAGACCGCGCCGTAGCCGGTGGCCTCGGGACGGAGGATGGAACCGCCGGTGCAGACGGCCTTGCCGCTCAGCGCGCCGAACTCGGCAGCGCCGACCAGACGGCGGTACTGACCATACAGATAGCCGATCTCACGGCCGCCCACGCCCAGATCGCCGGCGGGGCAGTCGATGTCCTGACCGATGTGGCGATACAGCTCGGTCATGAAGGCCTGGCAGAAGCGCATGACCTCCGCGTCGCTGCGGCCGCGGGGATCGAAGTCGGAGCCGCCCTTGGCGCCGCCGATGGGCAGGCAGGTCAGAGCATCCTTATAGACCTGCTCGAAGCCCAGGAACTTGATGATGGACAGGTTGACGGAGGGATCGAAGCGCAGGCCGCCCTTGTAGGGGCCCAGAGCCGCGTTGTACTGCACGCGGTAGCCGCGGTTGACGTGCCACTCACCCTTGTCGTCCTCCCAGGTCACGCGGAACTCGATGGTGCGCTCCGGCTCGACCATGCGCTCCAGCAGAGCGGCCTTCTCATACTCGGGGTGGGCGTTGATCACGGGCTCCAGAGAAGTCAGGACCTCTTCCACGGTCTGCAGGAACTCCGGCTCGTTGGCGTTCTTGGTTTTGACATCGTTCAGGACTCTTTCAATGTACGCGTTCATCAAAACTTCCTCCTTCTTGTTTTAAACGGCGACTTTTTGTACAAATCCGCCAAAAGGCTTCTTTCATCACCGTAATCATATTAGCACTTCTGGTAGATGGAAGCAAGTCTCCTTTTCCCATATGAGCTATTTTCTTTTAGTATAACTAAAAATGACCTGCAAGTTTTTGTGCATTTTACCAGAGAAAATGCAGGATTTAAGTCTTTTACAAGAAGTTCCTTCCCGACCGATTGACAATTTTCTACGAACCTATATAATATTTGTGTTTGGGAAATGAGCGCGGAACCAAAATCTGACTGACAAGCTGGAGGCGTTTTGATATGAGGCACACCTATCCGATCACCGTGGCGGGCCTGAAGCGGGAGCTGCCGATCTGCAAGGTATCCGACGAGCTGTACATCGGCGCGTTCGTCGTGTTCGGCGACGCGGAGCTGACCGTCGCCTGCGCTCGGGAGCTTCTGAAGCTGGCCGAGCCGGGCAGCTATGACTATATGCTCACGGCGGAGGCCAAGGGCATCCCCCTGATCCACGAGATGGCCCGCCAGTCCGGCGCGGAGAAGTACATCCTGCTGCGCAAGGGCGCCAAGGTCTATATGCCCGATCCCTTGTGCGTGAGCGATCAGTCCATCACCACCGCCGGGGCGCAGAAGCTGTATATGAGCCGGGACGACGCGGCGCTGGTCAAGGGCAAGCGCATTCTGCTGGTGGACGACGTGATCTCCACCGGCGGGTCCATGCGCGCCATGGAGGAGCTGGTGAAGCTGGCCGGAGGCACGGTCACGGGCCGCATCGCCGTTCTGGCCGAGGGCGCGGCGCAGCAGCGGGACGACATCAAGTATCTTGCGCCGCTGCCGGTGTTCAACGCGGACGGGACCGTCAAGGCCTGAGCGCCGGAACAGAACAGACTTGGGCGGGACGGGCGCAGGCCCGTCCTGCTTTTTCCGCTGCCGGACGCATAGCCGGACGGGAAAGCGGGAAAGCTGATGGAAAAGCCTGCCGTCCGGCGGAGAAACCTCGAAAAAGCGGGAACTTTTCCGCCCGCCGGAGCGTTATACTCAGGCAGACACATTACCCGGTCTCCGGGCCGGAGGGAACAACAAGGAGGATCAACTGCCGATGAAAAGACTGATCGCGCTTGCAGCCGCCGCGCTGCTGACCCTGAGCCTGTCCGCCTGCGGCGGCTCCGATGCCGGCGGGAGCGGACAGGTGGACCTGACCGCGTACTACGATTCCGTCGCGGAGAAGCTGGGTTGGGACGACAACTATATGGAGGATATGCCAGAGGAGATGCTGGATACCTATTATCCAGGCCTGCGGGAGCTGGGGACAAAGCAGTTCATCGCCCGCGCGCCCGCTATGTCTGCGGTGGTCAACGAGATGGTGCTGCTGGAGTGCGACACGCCGGAGGATGCGCAGGCTGCGTCCCGCATCCTTCAGGCCCGCAAGGACGAGCAGGCGTCCGGCGGCGCGTGGTATCCGGAGTCCATCGAAGAGTGGAAGGAAGCGCAGGTCTCCGTGAATGGGAATTACGCGGCGCTGCTGGCTGCCGGTCCCGATCAGCGGACCGTGACCGATATGTACAACGCCCTGTTCGCATCCTGAGAAAAGACGGGCGGGGGCCGCGGCCGGAGCGCTGCGGCCCCGTTCCCATATTTATAAGGAGGGGCCGCCGTGGTATTCAGCAGTCCTGTGTTCCTGTTCTTCTATCTTCCGGCTTCGCTGGCGGTGTATTACGCCGCGCCCCGCCGCTGGCGGAATCTGGCGCTTTTGCTGCTGAGCCTGCTGTTTTACGGCTGGGGCGAGCGGCTGTACGTCCTCATCATGGTCCTGTCCACCGCCATCGACTATGTTCACGGGGCGCTGGTGGAAAAGTACCGGGCAGACGACCGGAAGGCCCGCCGGTTCGTGGCGCAGTCGGTGGTGTTCAATCTGCTGCTGCTGGGCTTTTTCAAGTATTACGACTTTCTGGCGGCGAACCTGTCCCTCATCCCCGGCGTTTCCCTGCCGGTGCTGAACGTGCATCTTCCCATCGGCATCTCGTTTTTCACGTTCCAGACCATGAGCTACACCATCGACGTGTACCGCGGGGACGCGCCGGTCCAGCGGAGCGTGATCTCCTTCGGGACGTTCGTCACCATGTTCCCCCAGCTTATCGCCGGACCCATCGTGAAGTACAAGCAGGTGGCGGCGGAGCTGGAGGACCGCTCCGTCACGGCGCAGGATTTTGCCGCGGGGGTACTGCGCTTCACGGTGGGACTGGCGAAGAAGGTGCTGCTGGCCAACTCCATCGGCGGCCTGTGGGAGACGGAGCTGGCGGCCCAGAGCGCCGGGACGCTGACGGCCTTCGGCGGGTGGCTGGGCCTTGCGGCGTTCTCCTTCCAGATCTACTTTGACTTCTCCGGCTATTCCGACATGGCCGTGGGCCTTGGCCGGATGTTCGGCTTCACGTTCCCGGAGAACTTCGACCATCCCTATACCGCCCGGTCCGTCACGGAGTTCTGGCGGCGGTGGCATATGTCCCTGACCGGCTGGTTCCGGGAATACCTGTATATCCCGCTGGGCGGGAACCGGGGCGGGACGGTTAAAACGCTGCGCAACATCCTGATCGTCTGGCTGTGTACCGGTATCTGGCACGGGGCGAGCTGGAACTTCATCCTCTGGGGCCTGTATTACGCCGGATGGCTCATTCTGGAGAAGTACGTCCTGCGCGGCCTGCTGGAGCGGACGCCTTCCCCGGTGAAGCACGCGTATACGCTGGCGGTGACGGCGGTGGGCTGGGGCCTGTTCGCCATCGAGGATCTGGGCCACTGCGGCGCGTACCTGCGGACCTGCTTCGGCGGCGGCGCGCTGTGGAGCGCGGCGGACGGCTATCAGCTCCGCAGCTTCGCGCTGACGCTGGTCATCCTGACGCTGGCATCCACCGCTGCGGTCCCGCGGCGCTGGGCGGCGGCGGATGCCCGGTTCCGCCGCGCGGCCGCGCCGGTGCTGATGCTGGCGGCGCTGGCGCTGTGCACCGCATATCTGGTGGACAACAGCTATAATCCGTTTTTGTACTTCCGGTTCTGAGAGGAGGGAGCGCCATGACAAAAGCATATGCCCGCTTCCTCTGCGGGACATTCTGCGCGTTCCTGTTCGGGATCGGGACGCTGCACCTGTGCCTGCCGGACCGGGAGCGGTCCGACACGGAGAACCGGACGCTCCAGCAGGCGCCGGCCCTCACCGCCGCGTCCGTGGCGGATGGGACGTTCATGACGGAGACGGAGGAATATCTCGCCGACCAGTTTCCGGGACGGGACGGCTGGACGGGCCTGAAGGCCCGGGCTGAGCAGCTTCTGGGCAAGCGGGAGTTTCGGGGCGTGTACCTGTGCGGCGACACGCTCATCAACCGGGACGACGAGCCGGGAGAGCAGGCGGAGCGGAATCTGGACGCGGTCCGCGCGCTGGCGGAGCGGACGGAGATCCCGGTATATCTGGGGCTGATCCCCGGCGCGGCGGAGGTCTGGCAGGACAGACTGCCCGCCGGCGCGCCCCGGGCCGATCAGGCGGCGTTCATCCGCCATGCGGCGGAAAAAACGGGCCTTGAGACGGTGGACTACCTCGGTGCGCTGACGGCTCACGGAAACGAGCCGGTCTATTACCGCACGGACCACCACTGGACCTCGCTGGGGGCGTATTACGGCTACGCCGCGCTGTGTCAGGCGCTGGGCGAGGAACCGGAGCCGCTGGAGGCGTTTTCACCGGAGACGGTCTCCGACCGCTTCTGCGGGACGCTCTATTCCACCTCCGGCGTCCACTGGCTCCCGCCGGACACCATCGAGTATTACGTGCAGGAGGAGGGCGTGTCCGTCACCTCGTGGCGCAGCGGCGCAGCGGAGCCGGGAGTGCTGTACGACCGGTCGTATCTGGAGAAAAAGGACCAGTATTCCTCGTTCCTCGGCGGAAACCAGCCCCTGTGCGTGCTGGAGAACGACCGCGCCGCCTCGGACCGGACGATTTTGCTGCTGCGGGATTCCTACGCCGACTCCATGGCCCCGTTCCTGACGCGGACCTTCGCCCGGGTGCATCTGATCGACCTGCGGTATTTTCACCGATCCCCGGCGGAGTACGCGGCGGAAAACGGCGTGGACGCCGTGGTGGTGAGTTACAGCGTGCAGAGCTTCGTCGGCGAAAAGAGCGCCTCCCTGATGGGACGGTGACCCGCGGCGGCGGAGCGCAGAGACCGCGAAAAAGCCCCGGAGCGGGCGGCTGGGCCGCTCCTCCGGGGCTTTGTTTTTTATTGATCCCCGCTTTCGGGACTTGGCTTCCCGCCGTCGGCGTCCTCCGGCGCGTCGGAAAGCAGCAGGTTCACGATCTGGCTGTACAGCCGCTCCGGGCTTTGCCGGAAGCGCTTTTCCACGCCCCGGGCCATCTCCTCCTGCACCATCATCAGATCCAGCTCCATCACGCTGCCCATGTCATCCGACAGGGAGAGGGACACCGTCCATGTGCCGTTGGGCCGCCGGACGGAGCTGGCCTTCACCTGGCTTTTCCGCCGCAGGCGGCGGTTGCAGTCCGCCAGATTCCGGTCGCACCGCTGGCGGACGGAGTAGGGCAGGTTGGATTCGCAGATCTCGCTGTTGCGCCGCCCCTTGTCGGTGATGGCGTACAGCCCCTCGTCCGACAGCGTCAGATGCTCGGTCTTTACCAGATCGGCGAGACAATCGGAAAAATCGAAGTAGTCGATGGCGTCGTCGCACAGCGTCAGCTCCAGCATGGTGTCAAAGGGCACCGGCTCGATGACCCGCGCCGCGATATACAGGATCAGAAACTTGATCTCCAGCTTGTCGTGAATGAATCCGTATCCGGGCATAAGCGCGTCTCCCTGTCCTTTCTGCTGTTATCACGCTTGATTATAACCGCCTTTTCCGGGTTTGTACAGGGGAAAAACGGAAAATAACTTGACGGGATGGCCCCGCGGTGGGATGATAGGGGGGAAAGAGCACGAAAGGCGGCGGTTTTATGAAACGGATACTCTCTTTTCTTCTGGCGGCGATGCTGCTGGCGTCCCTGCCGGGGTGCGGAAAGACGGAGCCGGAGGAGCCGCCCGCCCAGCCGGCGGCCTCGGCAGCGGCCCCGGCCCCCATCCCGGAGCCGGAGCCGGAACCGGCCGGCCCCGCGGGAACGAATCCGCTGACCGGCCTGCCCATGGAGCCGGAGTATGAAAGCCTGCGCCCGGTGGCGGTGATGCTCAACAATCTCAAGGCGGCCCAGCCCCAGCTTGGCAACTCCCTTGCGGACATCATCTACGAGGTCCCGGCGGAGGGCGGCATCACCCGGATGCTGGCGCTCTATCAGACGCTGGAGGGCGAGCAGGTGGGGATGCTTGGCAGCATCCGCTCCAGCCGCCCGTACTATATCGAGCTGGCGCTGGGCCACGACGCGCTCTATGTCCACGCGGGCGGGAGCCCGGAGGCGTATCAGGACCTCTCCGCGTGGGGCGTGGACAACATGGACGGCGTGAACGGCGGGTCCGACGCGAAGATCTTCTGGCGCGACAAGGAGCGGCGAAAGACCATGGACTACGAGCACACGCTGGTCACCTCCGGCGAGAAGATCCTCGCCTATCTGGCGGAGGGATATTTCCCCACGGAGCATGCGGACGGCTACGACTATCCCCAGCGGTTCGCCGAGGACGGGACGCCCACGGGCGGCACGGCGGCGGAGCTCGTGTCGGTGAAATTCTCCCAGTACAAGACCGGTGTGTTCGACTACGACGCGGCGGAGGGGGCGTACCTCGTCAGCCAGTACGGCAAGCCCTATACCGACGGAAACACCGGCGGGCAGGTCCGGGCGGTGAACCTCCTGACGCTGGAGACGGAGATCTCCCAGATCTCCGGCGACAGCTACGGCCGCCTGCGGGTCCGGACCACCGGCGAGGGCCGGGGCCAGTATTTCTGCGGCGGAAAGACCGTTCCCATCCTCTGGAGCCGGAAAGACCGGAACAGCCCCTTTGTCTACCGGACGGAGGACGGCGCGCCCCTGACGCTGGGGCAGGGAAACAGCTACGTCTGCATTTACAGCCCCAAGACCGGAAGCGTCACGGTGTCGTGAGGGAGCGGAGATGTATTTCAGACGCATCCGGGAGCTGCGGGAGGACCACGACCTGACGCAGGCGGCGGCGGCGGAGCGGCTCCATTTGCAGCGCAGCGTTTACCGCCGCTATGAGACGGGGGAGCGGGAGATCCCCGTCTGGGCGCTGCTGGCGCTGGCGGAGCTTTACCGCACCAGCACGGACTATCTTCTGGGCCGGACGGACGATCCGGCCCCGCCCCGGGGAAAATGAGGAAGCTGGCGATCTGGGCGGCGTCCTTTTCCGCGGGCAGTTTTCTCATGCGCTTCCTGCTGCCGGAGACGTGGACGCTCCCGGCGGCGTGGTGCGCGCTGGGGCTGGGTTTTGCCGCGCTGCTCCTGCGGGGACCGGCGCGGCTGCGGGCGGTCATCGCCTGCTCGGCGCTGGCCGCGTCTCTGGGATACGGCTGGGCGTTCGACCTTCTGGTGCGCGCTCCGGCGGAGGCGCTGGCGGAGCGGACCGCGGACGTGCGGCTGATTTTGTGCGAGTACCCGCGCCGGACGGCCTACGGCGCGCAGGCCGCGGCGCGGATCGAGGGTCTGCGGGGCGCACGGGCGGTCTACTACGGGGACGAATCGCTCTTGGAGCTGGCTCCGGGCTGCGCCGTGACGGACCGGGTGCGGCTTAGGAACGCGGCGGAGTTTGAAACGGGCGAGTCCTCGTTCCTCTCCCGGCGCGTCTTTCTGCTGGCATACAGCGCCGGAGCGCCCCGATACGAGACGGAGGGCGCGTCCTCGCCCCAGTGGTGGCCCGCCCGGGCGGGCCGTGCCGTGCAGGAAAAGCTCCGGGCGCTCTACCCCGAGCCGGCGGCGGGCTTTCTGACCGCGCTGCTCACCGGGGACAAGACGGCGCTGGACGAGACTGCGGCCACGGATCTGAGCGAGGCGGGCATTTATCACATCATGGCGGTCTCCGGGCTGCACTGCTCGTTCCTCGCCATGCTGATCGTGACGCTGGCGGGGAAGCGCCGCCGTCGGGCGGCGGCCTGCGCGGCCATCCCGGCGCTGATCTTTTATGCGCTGCTCACCGGCGCGCAGCCCTCGGTGGTCCGCGCCTGCGTGATGCTGACCATGGTGCTGGCTGCTCCGGCGCTGGGCCGGGAAAACGACCCGCCCACGGCGCTGAGCTTCGCACTGATGCTCATCCTGCTCCACGATCCTTACGCCGCCGCGTCCGTGAGCCTTCAGCTCTCCTTCGGCGCGGTGGCCGGGATGCTGTGGCTCACGCCGAGGATGGACCGCTTTCTCCGGGGCGGGCGGGAGCGTGGCCGCGTGTTCCGGTTCGTGTCCGCCAGCGTTTCCGCCACCTGCGGCGCGCTGGTGTTCACCCTGCCGCTGACGGCGTATTACTTCAACTTTCTGGTGCTTGTTTCGCCGGTGAGCAACCTGCTGTGCCTCTGGGCGGTGAGCGGGGCCTTTGCCGCGGGACTGCTCTCCGTCCTGCTGGGCTTTGTCTGGATGCCGCTGGCCGCGGTGTGTGCTTTTGTTCCCCGGGGGCTGACGGCCTATATTTTGACGGCGGCCCATCTGCTGGCCCGGATTCCGTATCACGCGCTGTACTACACGAACCCGCTGCTCAAATACTGGCTGGCGTATTTTTACGTGCTGTTCGGCACGGCGTATGCCTGCCGCTCCGGCGGGCGGAGAAAGTACGCCGTGGCCGCGGCGCTGGCGGCGGTGAGCCTTGCGGCTGCGGTGGGATTGGGCCGGGGGCTTTACTCCGCACCGCTGGACATCGTGGCGGTGGACGTGGGGCAGGGCGCGGCTGCGATCCTCGCCTCACAGGGGCGCTTCGCCGTGGTGGACTGCGGCTCGTCCGGTCTGGGGGCCGGCGCGGGCGGCGAGACAGCCGACCATCTTCTGAGTATGGGCTGCCGGGAGCTTGACGAGCTGGTGCTGACCCATTATGATTACGATCATATCTCCGGCGCGGCGGAGCTGATGGACCGGCTGTGGGTGAAGCGGCTGCTGATGCCGGACTGTCAGGACGACGCGGGCCTGCGCCAGTGGGCGGAGGAGGAAGCGGCGGCCCACGGCACGGCGGTGGAGCTGGTGACGCAGACGCGGACCGGGCCGCTGGGCGGCGGTATCCTGACGGTCTACCCCTCCACCGCGGACGGCGGGGACAACGACAGCGGCCTTGCCGTTTTGTGCAGCGCGGGGACGTTTGACCTGCTCATCACCGGCGACATGAGCCGCCGGGCGGAAAGGGCGTTTCTGGCGGCCTATCCGCTGCCGGACATCGAGGTGCTGGCCGTGGGACACCACGGCTCCCGCGGCTCCACAGGCGAGGAGCTGCTGGACGCGCTGCGCCCGGAGGTGGGCGTGGTCAGCGTGGGCCGCAACCGATACGGCCACCCGGCGGAGGAGACGCTGCGGCGGCTGACGGCGGCGGGCGCCGCGGTTTGTCGGACGGACTTGCAGGGCGATATTCATATTACAGTAAAGTGAGGGGCCGGTATGGCATATCAGTCGGCGAAGCCGAAGGAAAACGCGGCGTTTCAGAAGCTCAAGGCGGACATCTCCGCGGGAACGCCCGGCTGCGTCTATATTTTTTACGGCGAGGAGGCCTATCTGCGGGAGTATTATCTGGGCGAGCTGCGCAAAAAGCTGATCCCCGCGGGCTTTGAGGAATTCAACTACCACCGGCTGGAGGGCCGGGAGCTGACGGTGCAGGCGCTGGCCGAGATGGCCGAGGCCATGCCCATGATGACGGAGCGGACGCTCATTCAGGTCAGCGACTTTGATATTTTCAAGCTCAACGAGGACCAGCGGGAGCGGCTGATCGCGTTTCTGGAGGACGTGCCGCCGTACTGCTGCGTGGTGTTTTCCTACGACACGCTGGAGTACAAGCCCAACCGGACCATGAAAAAGCTCTGCAAGGCATTGTCGGACCGGGCGGAGACGGTGGAGTTCCGTCAGGCGGACAGCAGCGACCTGACGGCGTGGATCGCCCGCCGGTTCCGGGCGCTGGGCAAGGAGATCGACCGCCAAACGGCGGAGTATCTCATTTTTCTGTGCGGCCCGCTGATGACCGGGCTGGTGCCGGAGATCGCCAAGGTGGGCGCTTACGCCAAGGGAAAGACCGTCACCCAGAAGGATATCGACGCGGTGGCGGACCCGGTGCTGTCGGCGGAGGTGTTCAAGCTGTCGGACGCGGTGCTGGCCGGGAGCTACGATCAGGCGGCCCGGATACTGGGCGACCTTTTAAAGATGCAGACCGAGCCGATCCTCATTCTGGGGATGCTGGGCGCGCAGCTCCGGCGGATCTACACCGCCCGCCTCGCGCTGGACAGTGGAAAGGACAAATACTGGCTCATGAGCCTGTGGGGCTACAAGTCGGACTATCCCGTGCGGATGCTGCTCTCCGCCGCGAAGAAGGCCACCGTCCAGTGGTGCGCCGGGGCGGTGAAGGAGTGTCAGGTGCTGGACCGGCGGATGAAGAGCGAAAAGGGCATCGACAGCGCGGGCGAGCTGAAGCTCCTGCTGGTGCGGCTGGGGGCGCAGCGCCGGTGAGAAAGATCCGAGAAGTGATCGTGGTGGAGGGACGCTACGATAAGAATACGCTCCGCCAGACGGTGGACGCCGCGGTTTTCCCGGTGGACGGCTTCGCCGTGTTCAACGACCGGGAAAAGCTGGCGCTCCTGCGCCGCCTTGCCCGGGAGCGTGGGCTGATCCTGCTGACCGACAGCGACGGCGCGGGCTTCGTCATCCGCAATTACCTCAAGGGCGCGCTGCCCAAGGAGCAGGTGAAGCACGCCTACATCCCCGACCAGTACGGCAAGGAGCGCCGCAAGCGCCGCCCGGGAAAAGAGGGCAAGCTGGGCGTGGAGGGGATGCGCCCGGAGGTGCTGCTGGCGGCGCTGGAGCGGGCGGGCGCCACCTTTGAGGGCGAGGATGCCCCCGCCGCCCCCGGCGGCGGGCTGACCAAGGCGGACCTTTTTGAGCTGGGGCTTTCCGGCGGGCCGGACAGCGCGGAAAAGCGCCGGGCGCTGCTGGCGCGGCTGGACCTGCCGGAGCACCTGTCCGCCTCCGCCATGCTGGAGACGCTGAACCTGCTCTATGGCCGGGAGGAGCTGCTGACGCTTTTGCAGGACGGCGGCCCGGAAGATTCAAAATGACGCGCAGCCTGCGGGCGAACGGCTCTGCAGGCATCACAGGCCGCCGGAAAGTCCTTTGACTTTCCGGCGGCTGTTCCACTTTTTCACATTTTTTCGGAAAGAACGCGAAAAAACCGCTAAAAACATGTTAATTTTTGACGCTGAAACGGCTCGGATCTGTATTCCTGTCGAAATTCGACAAAATTCGATAGACCGGCGTGCTAGCATAAAAGATGTGAAATTTCTTACGCGGCGCAGGAGGACGGGTTTGGCTTGCAGACGCTGCGCAAAGGGGGAGTGAGCGCGGTGCGCAGGATCATCGTGAAGGAAACGGAAATACTGGGGAAAAAGACGGTCTACTACATACTCGACGAAACGGATGCTCTGCTCGGGTGCTATGGCGTGGAGATCTCCCGCAGCGGTGAGCACTGCCGCGCGCGGGGACTGGCCTTTTCCGGGGAACGGGTCTGGCGGCTGGCGGAGACACTGGCGCGCTGCACCGTGACGCCCACGGGACTTTCCGACGTGGTGGAGGACTGGCTGCTGAACTGACGGCCGGAGCGGCACGTCGATTTTTTTGCGCCTATTGCATTTTTACCGCGGACTTTGTATAATGAGTATCTATTGGAACGAACGCGGAAGCGCTCCGCGGGAAGAAAGGAAATGCGATATGGCAGAGGAACGCAAAACTCAGGAGACGGAAGCGCCGGAGAGCCGCAACTTTATCCAGAACTTTATCGAAGAGGACATCGCTCCCGGCGGGCAGTACGCCGGCATGACGGTCCACACCCGTTTCCCTCCGGAGCCGAACGGCTATCTGCACATCGGCCACTGCAAGGCGCTGACCATCGACTTCGGCATGGCGGAGAAGTTCGGCGGCATGTGCAACCTGCGCATGGACGACACGAACCCCACCAAGGAGGACGAGGAGTTTGTGGACGCCATCAAGGAGGACATCCACTGGCTGGGCTTTGACTGGGGCGACCGGTTCTTTTACGGCTCCGATTATTTCGACGAGGATTACCGGCAGGCCGTGGGCCTCATCAAAAAGGGACTGGCCTATGTCTGCGAGCTTAGCCCGGAGGAATTCCGGGAGTACCGGGGCGACATCGGCGTTCCCGCCCGCAGTCCGTGGCGCGACCGTCCCATCGAGGAGAGTCTGGACCTTTTCGAGCGGATGAAGAACGGCGAGTTTGAAAACGGACGCATGACGCTGCGCGCCAAGATTGATCTGGCCAGCGGCAACTTCAATATGCGCGATCCGGTGATCTACCGCATCAACCACATGCCCCACCACCGGCAGGGTACGAAGTGGTGCATCTATCCCATGTACGACTTTGCCCACCCCATTCAGGACGCGCTGGAGGGCATCACCCACTCGCTCTGCTCGCTGGAGTTTGAGGCCCACCGCCCCCTGTACAACTGGGTGGTGGAACACTGTGACCTACCCTCCAAGCCCCGGCAGATCGAATTTGCCCGCCTTGGCATCGACCACACCGTCATGAGCAAGCGCAAGCTGCGCAAGCTGGTGGAGGACGGCCGCGTCTCCGGGTGGGACGATCCCCGGATGCCGACCCTGTGCGGCCTGCGCCGCCGCGGCTACACGCCCCGGTCCATCCGCAATTTCTGTGACCGCATCGGCGTGGCGAAGTCCGCCAACGTGGTGGAGTACGGTTTTCTGGAGCACTGCCTGCGGGAGGATCTGAACGCCACCGCCCAGCGGGTGATGGCCGTTCTGCGGCCCGTCAAGCTGGTCCTCACCAACTATCCCGAGGGAAAGAGCGAGACGCTCACCGTGGAGAACAATCCGCTGGACGAAGCCGCCGGCACGAGAGAGGTCACCTTCTCCCGGGAGCTGTGGGTGGAGGCGGACGACTTCCTGAAGGAGCCTGTCCCCAAGTACAAGCGGCTCTATCCGGGCGGCCCGGAGTGCCGCCTGAAGGGCGCGTACCTCATCAAGTGCGTGGGCTTTGAGACGGATGCGGAGGGCAACGTGACCCAGATCAACGCCGAGTACGACCCCGAGAGCCGCGGCGGCGACCCCGCCGACGGGCGCAAGGTCAAGGGCGCGACGATCCACTGGGTGGACGCCGCCACCGCCGTGGACGCGGAGGTCCGGCTGTACGACGACCTGTTCACCGACGCGGACCCCGACGGCCCGGACAAGAATTTTCTGGACTGCCTGAATCCCGACTCCCTCATGGTCCTCAAGGGCTGCAAGGTGGAGGCCTCTCTGGCCGGAGCCGAGGCTCCCGCCAGCTTCCAGTTCATGCGTCTGGGCTATTTCTGCCTGGACAACAAGGACTCCAAGCCCGGCGCGCTGGTGTTCAACCGCAGCGTCAGCCTGAAGGACGGCTTCAAGAAGTAAGAGGTAAGAAAAAAGCGCTCCCGGGAGCCTTGGCCCCCGGGAGCGTTTTACCGGCGCTCAGCGCTGGTTCTGCTTGCGGTTCTCCTTCTGGTTCTGCTGATCCTGCTGGTTCTGGCGCTGATTCTGCTGGCTCTGCTCCTGCTGATTCTGGCGCTGGTTGTTCTCACGGTTCTGGCCCATGGCGGCGCACCTCCTTTCGCTCCATTGAGTACGGAGGATAGTTTTGCCGCCGCCGCCGGGTTTTATGCGGCGGAGCGGTGCGAAAGAAAAAATTTCTTTACATGAGAAAATAACGGTTGACAAACGGCGGGCGGGTCAGTATAATAAATGAGCAAAACAAAGAGAGCTGACTGCATCCGCTCCACCTCCCGCCGCAGGCAAAGAGGTCAACATCGTACTCAAGCCGCTTTTGCGGTTTGTTGACAGGCGCGGCCCGGTTTTCGGGCGGGGGCGCTCTGTCCGGGGAGTTGCGCGGATGCCTTTCGGCACCCGCGTTTTTTGCAATTTTAGAATGGAGGTGCTTGGGCTATTAGCAGCGTAGAGCATGAACTGAACGAGGCGATCCGGGACCGTGAGGTCCGCCTGATCGGAGCAGACGGCGAGCAGATGGGCATTATGTCCTCGGCCGACGCGCAGAAGATCGCCGACGAGCAGGGACTGGACCTTGTGAAGATCTCGCCGCAGGCGAAGCCGCCGGTGTGCAAGCTGATGAATTACGGAAAGTTCCGCTTTGAACAGAGCAAGCGGGAAAAGGAAGCCAGAAAGAATCAGCACGTGGTGGAGATCAAGGAGATCCGTATGTCTCCCGGCATTGATGTTGGGGATTTCAACACCAAGCTGAAAAACGCCCAGAAGTTCATTGCCGACGGCAACCGCGTCAAGGTTTCCGTCCGCTTCCGCGGACGCGAGATGGCCCACACCGATATCGGGCGGGCGCTGCTGGCGAGGTTCGCCGAGCAGTGCGCCGAGACCGCCGCTCTGGACAAGGCCGCCAAGCTGGAGGGCAGGATGATGTCCATCTTCCTCTCCCCGAAAACTGGCAAATAACAGGTTTTTCAAACACACGGAAGGAGATTTCAATTATGCCGAAGGTGAAGACTCACAGCGGAGCCAAAAAGAGATTCAATCTGAGCAAGAGCGGGAAGGTCAAGCGCGCCCGCGCCTTTAAGAGCCACATCCTCACCAAGAAGGACACCAAGCGTACGCGCCGCCTCCGCACCGGCACCTATGCGGACAAGACCAACGTGGACGCGATCCGCAAGATGATCCCCTACAAGTAAGAGACTGAACGGTTTAGAATAGGAGGCATTCAAAATGGCAAGAGTTAAGGGCGCGATGATGACGCGCAAGAGAAGAAATAAAGTCATGAAGCTGGCCAAGGGCTACTGGGGCGACAAGTCCAAGCACTTCCGGATCGCCAACGAGGCGGTCATGAAGTCCCTGAGCTACGCTTACACCGGCCGCCGCCTGAAGAAGCGCGATTTCCGTCAGCTGTGGATCACCCGCATCTCCGCGGCCTGCAAGATCAACGGCATGAACTACTCCAGCTTCATGCACGGTCTGAAGACCGCCGGCGTGACCATCAACCGCAAGATGCTGGCCGAGCTGGCCGTCAACGACGCCGCCGCCTTCGCGCAGCTGGCTGAGCTGGCCAAGAAGGCCGCCTGAGCCAAGGCTCCATATCGGATCAGAACGGGCGGGTATCCATTCGGATGCCCGTCCGTTTTTGCGAAAGACAACCTTTTCCATTCAAAAGCCGGAGGGACGCGAGTTTACGCACCCCTCCGGCTTTCTGTTTCTGCGTATTGAGCTGTTCCGGCTTCTGCCGCCGTCAGCGGGCGCCGCTGACCTCGTGGACCGCCGGTCGGGGCGGTTTCCGGTGAAACGTCTCGCGGCGTCGCCCGGCAAAAGCGGACCGTGCGTTGTCAGCGGGCACCGCTGACCTCGCCCGCCGCGTCCTCTGCGGCTTCTGCTTCGACAGTTTCTTTCTGCTCCTCGACGGGCGGCTCCGTCCACTCCGTCATGGTGGCGACCAGACGGTTGATGGGCGTGCCCAGCGCGTGGAACTTGGCCTCGTAATCGGTCATCACGCCGACGGGGCCGTTGGCGTGGAGGTCCCGGGTCACCTCGGAGAGGGTGAAGCCGAACTGGGGGATCTCCTCCACGGAAAATTCAAACAGGGGGGCGTTGTCCGTCTTGAAGTGGATCTGGCCGCCCAGCTTGAGCACCCTGCGGTAGAGCCTCAGGAAATTCCCGTGGGTCAGGCGGCGCTTGGCGTGGCGCTTGCTGGGCCACGGATCGCAGAAGTTGATATAGATGCGGTCCACCTCGCCGGGCTGAAAGAAGGAGGGGAGCTGGTCGGCGTTGGCGTCCACGAAAAAGACGTTTTTCAGCCCCTCCGCGGCGCAGCGCTCCATGGCCACCACCATCGCGTCCGGCACCATCTCCACCGCGATGAACAAAACATCCGGCTCGCCCTTGGCAGTCTCCGCCGTGAAGCGGCCCTTGCCGCAGCCCAGCTCCACCCGCAGCTCCCGAGCGTCGGGCTTGAGAGAGCGCCATTTTCCGGGCAGGGAATAGGGATCGGAGACCAGAAGCGCGGCGCAGCGCTCCATCCGCGGGATCAGATTCTTCTTCTTTCTCATTCGCATAACGGGCAGATTCCTCCTATCATAAAAACAAATTATTCTAACATATTTTCCGCGGCTTGTAAATGCGGGAAAAATCCGAAAAAACAGGGGCCGGAGACGCGTCTGCGGCAGTTCTGACAAGTCAATTTACACATTCGCATAAATTTTGCGCAACGAATTTGTACGAAGTGTAAAAAAGAAAGAATTGTGACATTTCTTCCGCGTTTGGGCTTGATAATTCGGGACGGAGAAACTATAATGGACATTGTGAGTAATTTAGCAATGTCAGCTTTTGCGGATGGCAGATGCCAAAAGCTCTGGTAAGAAAGCAAGGAGGAAGACATGGCGTTTGTAGAATTGGAGAAGAAGGACCAGTTCGCGGTCCTGACTATCAACCGTCCGGAGGCGCTCAACGCGCTCAACGACGAGGTCATCTCTCAGCTCGACCGGGTGCTGGATTCCATTGATCCCGCCGAGGTGCGGTGCCTCATCGTCACCGGCGCGGGCCAGAAGGCCTTTGTGGCCGGGGCGGACATCGCTCAGATGAGCGGACTGACCAAGGCGGAGGGCGAGGCCTTCGGCAAGCACGGAAACGACGTGTTCCGCAAGCTGGAAACGCTCCCCATCCCCACCATCGCGGCGGTGAACGGCTTCGCGCTGGGCGGCGGCTGCGAGCTGGCAATGTCCTGCGATATCCGCCTGTGCGCGGAGACGGCGGTGTTCGGCCAGCCCGAGGTGGGCCTTGGCATCACGCCGGGCTTCGGCGGCACGCAGCGCATGGCCCGCCTGATCGGGCCGGGCAAGGCCAAGGAGCTGATCTATACCGCCTGGAATATCAAGGCGCCCGAGGCGCTGAGCGTCGGTCTGGTGCAGGCCGTGTACCCTGCCGAGGAGCTGATGGAGCAGGCCGAGAAGATGGCCGCCCGCATCGCCGGGAACGCGCCCATCGCGGTGCGCGCCTGCAAGAAGGCCATCAACGACGGGCTTCAGGTCGATATGGACGCGGCTGTCGCGGTGGAGGAAAAGCTGTTCGGCTCCTGCTTCGAGACGCAGGACCAGAAGAACGCCATGACCGCTTTCGTGGAGAAGCGGAAGCACGATCCGTTTGTAAATGGCTGATTTTTTCAGCGTTTATGAAATATGTCCCGTAAAAAATTAAAAATAGGAGGATCAGTATGAAAGTTGCAATTTTTGGCGCTGGCACCATGGGCAGCGGTATCGCTCAGGTCTTCGCGGCCAAGGGCCACACCGCTCTGATGTATGCAAGCTCCGTCGCTTCCGCGCAGAAGCACAAGGATAAGCTGGCCGCGTCTCTGCAGAAGCGCGTCGAGAAGGGCAAGATGACGCAGGAGGCGAAGGACGCCCTGCTGGCCAACGTGCTGGTGGAGGAGAAGTCCGCCGCTGCGGACGCCGATCTCATCATTGAGTGCGTCAAGGAAGACATGGCCACCAAGAAGGCCCTGCTCAACGAGCTGGACGCCATGTGCAAGGACAGCGCCGTCTTCGCTTCCAACACCTCTTCTCTGTCCGTCACCGAGATGGGCAACGGGCTGAAGCATCCCGTTATCGGTATGCACTTCTTCAACCCCGTCCCCAGCATGAAGCTGGTGGAGGTCATCCGCGGCGCCAACACCACCCAGGAGACCTTTGATTACATCTTCAATCTGGCCAAGGAGATCGGCAAGGATCCCATCGAGGTCGCCGAGGCTCCGGGCTTCGTGGTCAACAAGATCCTCATCCCCATGATTAACGAGGCCATCGGCCTGGTCGAGACCGGCGTGGCTTCCGCGGCGGACATCGACAAGGCCATGCAGCTGGGTGCCAACCATCCTATGGGCCCGCTGGCTCTGGGCGACTTCATCGGTCTGGACGTGTGCCTGGCCATTATGGAGACGCTGTTCAACGAGACGGGCGATCCCAAGTACCGTCCCGCGCTGCTGCTGCGCAAGATGGTCCGCGGCGGCCTGCTGGGCAAGAAGTCCGGCAAGGGCTTCTACGACTATTCCAAGTAAAATTCTATAGAAGGAGTAAAAGGTATGGATTTTCATCTGTCTAACGAGCAGCTGCTGCTCCGTAAGATGTACCGTGAATTCGCCGAGAACGAAGTAAAGCCTCTGGCCGAAGAACTCGACGAGGAAGAGCGCTTCCCCATGGAGACCGTCCAGAAGATGGGCAAGCTGGGCATGATGGGCATTTACTTCCCCAAGGAGTACGGCGGTGCCGGCGGCGACGTTCTCTCCTATGCCATGTGCGTGGAGGAGCTGGCCAAGGTCTGCGGCACCACCGCCGTGGTCGTCTCCGCCCACACCTCCCTGTGCTGCGCCCCCATCTTTGAGCACGGCACCGAGGAGCAGAAGAAGAAGTATCTGCCCGACCTGCTCAGCGGCCGCAAGATCGGCGCGTTCGGCCTGACCGAGCCCGGCGCCGGCACCGACGCGTCCGGCCAGCAGACCACCGCCGTTCTGGAGGGCGACCACTACGTCCTCAACGGCTCCAAGTGCTTCATCACCAACGGCAACGTGGCCGATACCTTCGTGGTCTTCGCCATGACCGACAAGAAGGCCGGCAACCACGGCATCTCCGCGTTCATCGTGGAGAAGGGCTTCCCCGGCTTCTCCACCGGCAAGCACGAGAAGAAGATGGGCATCCGCGGTTCTTCCACCTGCGACCTGATCTTTGAGGACTGCATCGTTCCCAAGGAGAACCTGCTGGGCAAAGAGGGCAAGGGCTTTAAGATCGCCATGATGACGCTGGACGGCGGCCGTATCGGCATTGCCGCGCAGGCTCTGGGTCTGGGTGAGGGCGCCATCCTCGAGGCCATCAAGTACACCAAGGAGCGCGTCCAGTTCGGCAAGCGTCTGAGCCAGTTCCAGAACACCCAGTTCCAGCTGGCCGATATGCACTGCCGTATGCAGGCCGCCCAGTATCTGGTCTACGCTGCCGCCTGCAAGAAGCAGCTCCACGAGGACTATTCCATGGACGCCGCCATGGCCAAGCTGTTCGCTGCCGAGGCCGCTTCCGATGTGACCCGCCGCGCCGTGCAGCTCTTCGGCGGCTACGGCTACACCCGTGAGTATCCCGTGGAGCGCATGATGCGCGACGCGAAGATCACCGAGATCTACGAGGGTACTTCCGAGGTCCAGCGGATGGTCATTTCCAGCCATCTGGGCGTGAAATAAGACAGGAGGTAGAGTGAAATGAAAATCATTGTCAGTGTAAAGCAGGTCCCCGATACCTCCGGTAAGGTGGCTGTGAATCCAGACGGCACGCTGGACCGTGCGTCCATGCAGACCATCACCAACCCCGACGACCTGAACGCCGTTGAGGCCGCTCTGAAGCTGAAGGACGAGACCGGCTGCAAGGTCATCGTCGTGACCATGGGTCCCCCGCCGGCGGCCGGTATGCTGCGCGAGCTGATGGCCATGGGCGCGGACGAGGGCGTTCTGGTCTCCGCCCGTGAGTTCGGCGGCTCCGATACTTACGCTACCTCTCAGATTCTGGCCGCTGCCATCAACCGCATCGGCGTGGAGAAGGACGACATCGTGATGTGCGGCCGTCAGGCTATCGACGGCGACACCGCTCAGGTCGGCCCCCAGATCGCTGAGAAGCTGCACCTGCCTCAGGTGACCTATGCCGCCGACATCCAGAAGACCGGCGACACCATCACCGTCAAGCGTATGCTCGAGGACGGCTATATGACCATCAAGGTCAAGACCCCCTGCCTGCTGACCTGCATCAAGGAGCTGAACACTCCGCGCTACATGAGCGTCGGCGGCATCTTCGAGGCTTACAGCAAGCCCCTGCAGACCTTCGACTATGAGGCGCTGAAGGACGATCCCCTGATCGACGCCACTACCATCGGCCTGAAGGGCTCTCCCACCAACATTCTCACCTCCTTCACGCCGCCCCAGAAGGGCGCCGGCATGATGCTGGAGGGCGCCGACAAGAGCACCTGCGAGCAGCTCGCCGGTATTCTGGCGAAGAAGCACATCATCTGAGAAAGGGGTA
>CAKTMK010000040.1 GCA_934574045.1 uncultured Oscillibacter sp.
TTGTCGCACCGGGCCACATAAGCCTCCGTCTCTGTGATGCGGCACACCAGCGGCTCGCCGTTCAGGACCCGAACCAGCGTTTTGCCCAAGAGATCGCGGGCCAGATCCACTGTATTTCCAAGATAATATTCCCGGGGGAGTCTTGCCATTTGTTCACCTCAGTGTTAAAATAACAGGGTTTTTCGGCGTTTAACGTGGATCGTGACGGCTTGTCCCGCTCCGGCGCGCCGAACACATCCATTCTACCATTTTCACGGAGCGGGGGCAAGAGCCATGGAGAAAAGCAGCTTTATTCGTCAGAACGTCCTGCCGGTGCTGGCGGCGTTCATCTGGGGAACGGCGTTCGTGGCCCAGAGCGTGGGCGCGGACTATCTGGAGCCGTTCAGCTTTACCACGGCCCGGTCGCTGATCGCGTTCTTCTTCCTGCTGGGCCTCTGCGCCATCCTGTACTGGCGGCGGGAAAAGACCGGCGCGCCCCAGCCCGGCGCCCGGCCCGGCTACCGGCGGGACCTTCTGCTGGGCGGCCTTTGCTGCGGGACGGCGCTGATGCTGGGGACCAACCTCCAGCAGAAGGGCATCGAGACCACGGCCTCCGGCAAGGCGGGCTTCATTACGGCGCTGTACATCGTGATCGTACCCATTCTGGGCCTGTTCCTGAAGAAGAAGGCGTCCAGAGGGGTCTGGGTCAGCGTGGCGCTGGCGGTGGCGGGACTTTACTGCCTGTGCATCAAGGAGGGCTTTTCCGTGGAGCCGGGGGACGTTTACCTGTTCCTCTGCTCGCTGTGCTTCGCGGTGCAGATCCTCTCTATTGACCATTTTGCCCAGAAAGTCGACGGCGTAGAGCTGTCCTGCGCGCAGTTTCTGATGGTGGCGCTGGAATCCGCCGTGGGGATGCTGGCGGCGGAGCAGCCCACGCTGGAGGGCCTGCGCCTGTGCATGGGGCCGCTGCTGTACGTGGGCATCCTCTCCAGCGGCGTTGCGTACACCCTTCAGATCGTGGCCCAGAAAGGCTCCAATCCCACGGTGGTTTCGCTGCTGCTGAGCCTGGAGTCCGTGTTCGCCACGCTGGCGGGCGCGCTGCTGCTGGGGGATCGCATGAGCGGACGGGAGTATCTCGGCTGCGTGCTGATGCTGGCGGCGGTGGTGCTGGCCCAGCTCCCGGACCGCAGGCGCGCGGACGCGGAGCGGGCGGAGACTTGACGGCCTGTTCCGGCTGGGGCGGCGGGGAGACCCGCCGCCTTTGTGCGTCCGTCCGGCTCTGATTTTGGGGTTGAACAAAGCGGAGCGGGTATGCTATAATCCAAACTGTATGAGTATGCGAAGAATGTGAGGGATTACCATGCGGGTCGATGTTCTGGGCGTGGGCTTTGACAACGTGACGATGGTGGAGGCGGTGGACGCGGCGGCGGAGCTGCTGCGGGCGGACGGCGCCCACTATGTGGTCACGCCGAATCCAGAGATCGTGGAGGTCTGCCGGGAGCAGCCGCAGGCCATGGCCGCCGTCAACGGCGCGGATCTGGTGCTGCCGGACGGCGTGGGCGTGGTCAAGGGCGCGGCGATGCTGGGAACGCCCCTGAAGGAAAAAACGCCCGGGATTGAATTTGCAGGGCATCTGATGGAAAGAATGGCCAGTGAGGGGAAGTCTCTCTATCTGCTGGGGGCCAAGCCCGGCGTCGCCGAGGAGGCCGGACGGCGGCTGACGGCGCGGTATCCGGGCCTGAAGCTGGCCGGGACCCACGACGGGTATTTTCAGGACGACGGCCCGGTGGTCGAGGACATCCGCAGAAGCGGCGCGGACTGCGTGTTCGTGTGTCTCGGCGCGCCGAAGCAGGAGCTTTGGATGGCGAAAAACGGCGCGGCCACGGGGGCGCGCCTGCTGTGCGGCCTTGGCGGGAGTCTGGACGTGTTCGCCGGACGGGTGGAGCGCGCGCCGGAGTTCTGGTCGAAGCACGGACTGGAGTGGTTTTACCGGCTTTGCAAGGAGCCGCGGCGCATCGGACGGATGATGAAGCTGCCGCTGTTCCTTGTCCATGTCAAACAGGAAAAGGGGCGGCGGAAATGAGCGGAAAGCTGATCGTATTCGAGGGGACGGACGGCTCCGGCAAGGCCACGCAGACCCGGCTGCTGGCGGCGCGGCTGAAGGAGCTGGGCGCTGCGTTCCGGGAGATCGACTTCCCCCGGTACGGCAATCCCTTTGCCGAGCCGGCGCGGCTGTATCTCAACGGGGCGCTGGGCAGAAAGCCGGGGGACGTGAACGCCTTCGCCGCGTCCACGCTGTACGCCGTGGATCGGTACGCCTCCTATAAGGAGGACTGGGGCGCGGCCTATGAGGCGGGGGAGCTGATCCTTGCCGACCGCTATACCACGTCCAACGCGGTGCATCAGGCGTCCAAGCTGCCGCCCGCGGAGCGGGAGGAGTTTCTGCGCTGGCTGTTCGATCTGGAGTACCGGCGGCTGGGCCTGCCGGAGCCGGATCTGGTGCTGTATCTGGACCTGCCGACGGAACTTTCCGAGCGGATGCTCCGTCAGAGAGAACACAGCACCGGGACCAGCGCGGACATCCACGAGCAGGACGAGGCGTATCTGCGCAGCTGCCGGGAGAGCGCCCGGCAGATCGCCCGGGAGCTGAAGTGGACCGTGATCGACTGCGCCGGAAACGGCACCGTCCGCCCGGCGGAGGAGATCCATCAACAGGTGTGGGAAACGGTGCGCCGGTTCCTCTGAGCGCCTGTCCGCTTTTGAAAGAGGGAAAGACGGGACGCAGAGCGCCCCGTCCGTCCGCGCGGGTCAGCAGCAGCCGTCGTTGCAGCCGCAGCCGTTGGAGCAGCCGCAGTTATTGCCGCAGCCGCAGCCGTTGGAGCAGCCGCCCCAGCTGCCGCCGCAGCAGCACAGGATCAGAATGACGATGATGATGAGCCACAGGCAGGAGCAGTTATTCCCGGAGTTAAAGCACATGGAACTGTCACCTCATTTCAAGTCTTTGAGACAGTCTATGCGCCCGCAGGCCAAGAGGAAACTTGGCCGCGAAAATAATTTGCGCCGCGCCGGGATCAAGGAGGTATGGATATATGTCTGAATACAACGATCAGGAGACCGCCAGCTGGGACGCGCAGCAGGTCCGCCGGGAGGGCGGGCAGGCCCGCGCCGGGGAGGAGCGCCCCGTCCACCGCCGCCGCAGGCGGAGACGCCGCTGGCTCAGCGGGTGGAAGTACGTGCTGTTTGTGCTGCTGGCGTCCGTGCTGGCGGCGGGGGCCGGGTGGCTCCTCATCAACGACTTCTGCTCGTTCAGCAAGGCGGACGTGACCGCCACCGTTCAGATCACCGCGGACGACGATCTCAAGACCGTGACCGACAAGCTGCACGACGCGGGCCTGATCCAGTACAAGTGGTTCTTCCGCTTCTTCGGGAATCTGGCCCACGCCAACGAGAAGATCGGCATGGGCAGCTATGAGCTGAGCACGGAGATGGACTATATGGCGCTCATCAACGCCATGCACAACTCCTCCGGCGGTATGAACACGGACACCGTCCGCGTCACCATCCCGGAGGGCTACACCGTCCGCCAGATCATCGCCCTGCTGGCGAAAAACGGCGTGAACACGCAGGAAAGCCTGACCGAGGCGGCTCAGACCGCCGCGTTCGACTATGACTTCATCGACAACACCTCCACGGATCTCTCCCGTCTGGAGGGGTATCTGTTCCCGGACACCTATGATTTCTACGTCAACGAAAAGCCTCAGAACGCCCTGCGCCGCCTGATCGCCAACTTTGCCACGAAGATGACGGACGAGGACGTGGCCGCGCAGGTGGAGGCCTCCGGCCACAGCCTGAAGGAGATCGTCACGGTGGCATCCCTGATCGAAAAGGAGACGGCGGGCAGCGACCAGCGCACCATCGCTTCCGTCATCTACAACCGCATGGCGGACACCGGAAGCCACGGCACTTACGGGATGCTTCAGGTGGACGCGTCTCTGCTGTACGCGCTGCCCGACCACGAGGGGGCCATCACCAACGAGGACAAGAAGGTGGACTCCCGCTACAACCTCTATAAGTACGCGGGCCTGCCGCCCACGCCCATCGCCAACCCCGGCATGGCGTCGCTGTCGGCGGCACTGGACCCGGAGAACACGGACTACTATTTCTACGCGCTGGGCAAGGATGGAAAGCACCACTTCTCCGCCACGCTTCAGGAGCACAATAACTTTATCAACAGTGATGCGTATGTCGGAAATTAAAAAACCGGAGCTGCTGTGTCCGGCGGGGGACATGGAGCGGCTGAAAATGGCGGTGGCCTACGGCGCGGACGCCGTGTATCTGGCGGGGACCAGCTTCGGAATGCGGTCCTTCGCCGGAAACTTCCCGGACGACCAGCTCCCCGCCGCGGTGGAGTACGCCCATGCGAGGGGCGTGCGGGTCCACTGCACGGTGAACACCATGCCCCGCAACGACGAGGCCGCCCGCCTGCCGGCGCATCTGGAGCTGCTCCAGAGCGCCGGGGTGGACGCGCTGATCGCGGCGGATCTGGGCGTGTTCACGCTGGCGGGGAAGTACGCGCCCCGCTGCCAGCGCCACATCTCCACGCAGGCCAGCGTCTCCAACTACGAGTGCGCCCGGGCGTGGTACGAGCTGGGGGCGCAGCGGGTGATCCTGGCCCGGGAGCTGAGTCTGGACGAGATCCGGGAGATCCGGGCCAAAACCCCGCCGGAACTGGAGCTGGAGTGCTTCGTCCACGGGGCCATGTGCGTCAGCTACTCCGGCCGGTGCCTTCTGAGCAACTATATGACCGGGCGGGATTCCAACCGGGGCGCCTGCGCCCAGCCCTGCCGGTATCAGTACGCGCTGATGGAGGAAAAGCGGCCGGGGGAGTATTTCCCGGTGTTTGAGGACGAAAAGGGCACGTATATCATGAACTCCCGGGATATGTGCATGATCGACCATCTGGGCGAGCTGTGCGAGGCCGGGGTCTCCAGCCTGAAGATCGAGGGGCGGGCCAAGTCAGCCTATTACGCGGCCATCGTCACCGGGGCGTACCGCCACTGTCTGGACGCGGCGGCGGAGGGACGGCCCCTCGACCCCATCTGGCGGGACGAGGTGGAGCACATCAGCCACCGCCGCTATTCCACCGGCTTTTTCTTCGGCCAGCCGGGGCAGTACGTGGAAAGCTCCCGCTACATCCGGAACTGGCAGGTGGCGGCCGTGGTCACGGAGTGCGACGAAAAAGGCAACGCCGTCCTGTCCCTGCGCAACAAGCTGCGCGCCGGAGAGCCGGTGGAGGTGGTCGGCCCGGACTGCCGCCCCTTCGCCATGACCGTCCCGGAGCTGACGGACGGCGACGGGCTTCCCCAGAGCGAGATCCGCACGCCCCAGAGCGTGTTTTCCATGAAGCTCCCCCAGCCGGTCCCGCCGCTTTCGCTGGTGCGCCGCTGCGCGGACCTGTCAGCCGTGTAAAGACCCTGTAAACCCTGTATGCCTGTATGAAAGAGGAGAAAGAACAATGAACGCAGACGTTGTCATCATCGGCGCCGGCCCCGCCGGCATTTTCACCGCGCTGGAGATGCTGAAAAAGGGCAGCCGGCAGAAGATCGTCATGGTGGAAAAGGGCCAGAGCGTGGAAAAGCGCCATTGCCCCAAGGACAAGACCGGCCGGTGCATGAACTGCAAGCCGTACTGCCACATCACCACCGGATTCTCCGGCGCGGGCGCGTTTTCCGACGGAAAGCTGTCCCTCTCCTGCGAGGTGGGCGGCGACCTGCCCACCCTGATCGGCGAGGACGTGGCGCAGGAGACCATCCGCTACGCCGACCAGATCTATCTGGAGTTTGGCGCGGACGATCATATCGAGGGCCTCGGCAACGACGAGGAGCGCAAGGAGATCCGCAAGCATGCCATTCAGGCGGGACTGAAGCTGGTGGACTGCCCCATCCGCCATCTGGGCACGGAGAAAGCCCAGAGCCTGTATCTGGCCATCGAGCGGTATCTGGCTGACCACGGCGTGGAGCTGATGTTCGGCTATGAGTGCGAAAACCTCATTCTGGAGGGCGATGTGTGCCGGGGCGTCTTTATCTCCGATGGAAAGACGGAGCTGGAGATCTACGCCAAGCACACCGTGGTGGCCACGGGCCGCCGCGGCGCGGACTGGCTGGAAAAGCTCTGCGCGGAGCACAACATCGCCCACGCCCCCGGCACGGTGGACATCGGCGTGCGGGTGGAGGTGCGCAACGAGATCATGGAGACCGTCAACCGCGTGCTCTATGAGTCCAAGCTGGTGGGCTATCCCCGGCCCTTCAAGAATAAGGTGCGCACCTTCTGCCAGAACCCCGGAGGCTTTGTTTCGCAGGAGAATTACGACAACAATCTGGCGGTGGTCAACGGCCACAGCTACAAGAACCTGAAAACGGACAACACCAACCTGTCCATCCTCTGCTCCCACAACTTCAATGTCCCGTTCAACCAGCCCATCGCCTACGCTCAGAAGGTGGGCGAGCTGACCAACATGCTGGGCGACGGGCACATTCTGGTCCAGCGCTTCGGCGACATTCTGGACGGAAAGCGGACTTGGCAGAAGGAGCTGGCCCAGTGCAACATCCGGCCCACACTGCCGGACGCCGTGGCCGGCGACATCACCGCCGCCATGCCCTACCGGGCCATGGTGAACATCATCGGCTTCATTCAGGCCATGGACCACGTGGTTCCCGGCTTTGCCGCGTCGGAGACACTGCTCTACTCCCCGGAGCTGAAGTTCTACTCCAACCGGGTGAAGATGGACGCGGACTTCAATACGAACCTGAAGGGTCTGCACTGTCTGGGCGATTCTTCCGGCTGGACCCGGGGGCTGATGATGGCCTCGGTCATGGGCACGCTGATGGGCCGTAAGATCGCGGCGGAGGGCTGACCCCGTCGGAAAGCGATCCGCGCAGAAACGGAAACGAACGAGCCGCCGCTCCAACGGAGCGGCGGCTTTTCTGCGCGTGCGCGCGGGGGAGAGCGGCAAAACGCAGGCAATGCGGTATCCCATCACGACCGCTTTCCACGTGTGCGCGCGGGGGGAGAGTTTCGTGCGGCGCGGAGCGAATGCGACCTGATTTTCAGGCCGGATGTCCTATAATGAGGTCCGACGGCGGGGCGCTGCGCCCCGCGGAGGGAGGGGCGGCCATGACCGTGGTGTACATAGACAGCGTGTTCGCACTCAACGCGCTGGCGGATTACCTGCTGGTGTACGCCGCCGCCCAGCTGGCGGGGGCGCGGCTGCGGCGGGGACGGTTTCTGCTGGCGGCGCTGCTGGGCGGGGCGTATGCCGCGGCGGTGTTCCTGCCGGGGCTGGGATGGCTGTCCCTGCTGCCGGTGAAGCTCTCGGCAGGGGTGCTGATGGCGCTGGCGGCGTTCGGCGGCGAGCCGCGCTTCCTGCGGCTGACGCTGCTGCTGTTCGCCGCGGCCTGCGGCTTCGCCGGGTGCGTGCTGGCGCTGGGGCTGGCGGCGGGCCAGCGGGTCCCTATGGAAAACGGCGTGTTTTACACGAATGTGGATGCCCGGGTTCTGGTGATCTCCGCCGCCGCGGCGTATCTGGTGCTGACGGTGGTGTTCCGCGCTGCCGCGCGGCGGCGGGGCTGCGGCGGACTGCTGGTGCCGGTGACGGTGGCCTTTCAGGGCCGCAGCGCGGCGCTGACCGCCCTGTGCGACACGGGAAATGCCCTTCGGGACCCGGTGACGGGTCGGCCGGTGCTGGTGGCGGCAGCGGAGAGGCTGAATGCCCTCTGGCCGCCGGAGCTGGCCGCGGAGCTGACACCGGAGGCCCTGCGCGCGCCCAGCGCGGTGATGGAGCGGCTGGCGGAGCGGAGCGGGGCCCGGCTGCGGCTGCTGCCGTACAGCGCGGTGGGCGTGGAGAGCGGACTGCTGCTGGCGGTCCGGCTGGACTGGGCCAGCGTGAACGGCCGGCGGCGGGAGCGGCTGCTGCTGGCCCTGTCGCCCACGCCGGTGGGCGACGGCTGCGACGCGCTCTGGGGCGGGCCGGAGGAATGAGGGCCGCCGGAAACGAAGAGAGGGAGGATCGGAAAATGCCGCATTGGCTGGAAATCCTGAGAGGTCTGCTCCGCCGTCTGGGCCTGCTGCCCCAGACGCCCGTTCATTACATAGGCGGCAGCGACACGCTGCCAGCCCCGCTGAGCCGGGAGCGGGAGGCGGAACTGCTGGCCCGCCCCGGCGATCCGTCCGCCCGGCAGGAGCTGATCGAGCACAACCTGCGGCTGGTGGTCTACATCGCCCGCCGGTTCGAGAATACGAAGATCAACATTGAGGACCTGATCTCCATCGGCACCATCGGCCTCATCAAGGCGGTGGAGACCTATCAGCCGGACCGGAATATCAAGCTGGCAACCTACGCCAGCCGATGTATCGAGAACGAAATTTTGATGTACCTGCGCAAAAACGCGGGCAGGAAGGGGGAGGTCTCCTTTGACGAGCCGCTCAACACCGACTGGGACGGCAACGAGCTGCTCCTCTCCGACGTTCTGGGGACCGACGCGGACATCGTGATGCGCCCCATCGAGGACGATGTGGACCGGGGCCTGCTGGCCGCGGCGCTGAAGATCCTCACGCCCCGGGAAAAGGAGATCATCACGCTGCGCTTCGGGCTGGGCGGCGGCAGGGAGCAGACCCAGAAGGAGGTGGCCGACCGGCTGGGGATCTCCCAGTCCTACATCTCCCGGCTGGAAAAGCGCATCATCCAGCGGCTGAAAAAGGAGATCCTCCGCCTGAGCTGAGCGCCCGGGGGCCCGCGCCGGGGCGGACGGCTCCGCGCGCAAAAAAGCGGCCCCGGTCGAAAGACCGGAGCCGCTTCGTATTGCTTTCATCCCCCGCACGGCCGTGTAGACCCCGTTATAACCTGCACCTTCACGGCCAGGTGGGTCGCCTCCAGCACGCTTTATCGCTTCCAACTTCCAGCCGCAGACGGCAGCCGGGAGGCCTGCGAACCACGGACTGATCCGGCATCCCGAATAACGAAATGTGGGTTAAAAAAAGGCCTATCACGCACCGCGCAGGGGACTGCGCTTTTTTATTTTTATGGGGAGAACGTCAGGACTCCTCGTCCCCGTCCTCGAACAGCGCTTCCATGAAAAGATCGTACACGGCGTCCAGCTCCTCGTCGGAGTCCAGCGTGGAGAGCAGCTCCTCGCCGTTTTCCGTCACGGCCTTCAGGATCACCAGCCCGGTGTCCGGGTCCTCCTCGTCGGAATCCTCCGTCTCGGCGGGGAAAAAGGCCATGTACTTCTGACCGTTGTGCTCCAGCGCGTCAACGAATTCCAGCTCGATGTCGTTGCCGTCCTCGTCGGTGATGGTGATGAACGTGGGGCCGAGATCTTCGCTCATGAAAGCGCCTCCTTCATGCAAGAGATGATGTTGGTCATATTGTACCCGCTGCGCGGGCAAAATGCAAGTCTCCATGGCGTGAAAAAGATGGAAAATCCAGACCCGGATACCGTCAAATTTCAGACGGAACGGGAAAAATCAAAAAATCCGGGAACTTTTACCGAGAAAAAACCGACAATTTAGGTGTTGACAGGAATGGTAAAATGAAAAATATCATGGTGCATTGTGCGCAGGCGGCCGCCGGAGCGGTACGCTGCCTGCTTGCCCAAATTTTGGAAAAGGAGGTGTTCTGCATTGGAGCAGCACGGACGGCATGAGCAGGCCCCCAGCCCCCGGGAGCGCCGCCGCCGCCAGAACACCGGAAGAAATCCCCTGGGCACGATCTGGTTCGTGCTTCGGACGCTGATCCTGATCGGCATTCTGGCCGGAGGGATGATTGCCGGTATTTTCATGTACTTCGTCAAGACCACACTGGCGCCGACGCTGGACATCAACGCCGACGACTACACGATGAATCTCAGCTCCGTAATCGTCTATCAGAATCAGTCCACCGGAAATTGGGACGAGCTTCAGATGATCTACGGCGACGAGAACCGCATCTGGGTGGACTATGACCAGATCCCGGAGGCCATGTGGCAGGCGGCGGTCTCCATCGAGGACGAGCGCTTTTTCACCCACCACGGCGTGGACTGGAAGCGGACCGCCGGCGCGACGGCGAACCTGTTCCTGCACACCAGCAGCACCTACGGCGGGTCCACCATCACCCAGCAGCTCCTCAAGAACATGACCCACGACAACGACGGCACGGTGAACCGCAAGGTGCGGGAGATCTTCCGCGCGCTGGAGTTTGAGAAGAAGTACTCCAAGGAGGAGATCCTGGAGCTGTACCTCAACACCATCTATCTGGGCCAGACGTGTTACGGTGTGCAGACCGCGGCGAAGTTCTACTTCGGCAAGGACGTCTCCGAGCTTTCGCCCGCGGAGTGCGCCAGCATCATCGCCATCACCAACAACCCCTCGCTGTACGGGCCGATGTCCACCGTGACCGTCACGGACTCCAACGGCCAAAAGCGGACGGCCCGGGAGATGAACAAGAACCGCCAGAAGAACATCCTCAACAAGATGCTCGAGCAGGGCTATCTCACCGAGCAGGAGTATGAGCAGGCGGTCAACGAGGAGCTGCATTTTACCGACGGCTCCGTCTCCGCACAGGAGCTGGTGGCCGCCGACAACGCGGAGAAGAACAGCGGCGCGTCCGCCACGGGCATCAACTCCTACTTCGTGGATCAGGTCATCATGGACGTGTCCGCCGACCTTGCCAAGCAGTACGGGATCTCCCCCAAGGAGGCCCGCATCAAGCTCTACAACGGCGGCTACACCATTTACACCACCATTGACCCCCACATTCAGGAGCTGGCCGAGTCGGTCTATGAGGACCGCTCCAACCTGAACGTGACCTCTCCCAGCGGACAGGAGCTTCAGTCCGGCATCACCATCGTGGAGCCGTCCACCGGCAACGTGGTGGCCATGGTGGGCAAGGTGGGCGTGAAGGACCGCAACCTCGGCTGGAACTACGCCACCGGCACCCGGCAGTGCGGCTCGGCCATCAAGCCCGTCACGGTGTACGCTCCCGCGCTGGATGCGGGCGTCATCACCATGGCGTCCACCTTTGACGATTATCCCGTCCGCCTGCTCAACGACAGGCCGTGGCCCAAGAACTCCCCGTCGGGCTACCGCGGCTGGACCACCCTCTCCACCGGCGTGGCCAACTCCATCAACACCGTGGCCGTTCAGGTGGTGGAGAAGCTGGGCGTCGCCAATTCGTTCACCTTCGCCACGGAGCAGATGAATCTGGATCTGGTGGCCGACGATATCAACACGGCGTCCATGGGTCTGGGCGGCCTGACCAACGGCGTTTCCACCGAGGAGATGGCCGCGGCCTACGCGGTGTTCGCCAACGGCGGCGTATACAATTCCCCCCGGCTCTATACGCAGGTGGAGGACGCCGACGGCAACGTGATCCTCAACAACGAGACGGACACCCACGTGGCCGTGAAGGAGACCACCGCCCACTTCATGAACCAGCTCCTTCAGGGCGTTATGAACGGCGGCACCGCCTCGCGCTACCGGCTCTCCGGCATGACCTGCGCCGGAAAGACGGGCACCACCAGCGAAAACTACGACCGCTATTTCGTGGGCTACACTCCATACTATTCCGCGGCGGTCTGGTGCGGTTACGATAAGAACGAGCGCATCAGCTATTCCGGCAACCCTGCCGCAGCCATGTGGAATAAGGTCATGCAGAAGATCGCCGACGAGCAGGAGAACAAGCTCTTTGACGTGCCCTCCGGCGGGATGGTCACCGTGAATGTCTGCGCGGACAGCGGCCTGCTGGCCACGTCCGCCTGCGAGGCCGACCTGCGTGGCAGCCGCGTCCGGTCTGTGACGGTGGCCGCCGGGACCGCGCCCACGGAGAGCTGCACGCTCCACAAGATCTACGATTACTGCACGGAGGGCAAGTGCCTCGCCACGGAGTTCTGCCCGCCGGACACCGTTCAGCAGGTGGCTCTGCTGGACTACACCCGCGTGGATTACGGCCCCAATATCGTGGCGGAGGACAGCGCCTATCTGGCCAGTGCCTTTGAAACGGTGCTGGAGGACGGGACGGTCCAGAAGCCGCCCTGCACGGTCCACACCGACGGGTCCTTCCTGCCCCAGCCGGGCGGCGAGGGCGGCGAGACCGTGCCGGACATCCCCACGGAGCCGACGGTCGATCCCGACCAGCCTTTCATTGATCCGAACGACGGGTACGGCGGCTCCGGCAGCGGCGGAAGCTCCGGAGGAAACACCGGCGGCACCACCACCGTCCCGGAGACGCCGCCCACCCCGCCGGAGCCGGAAACGCCCCCCACGGGGAACAGCACGGACGACTGGCTCAACTCCGTCTGGGACACCGGCGCCTGAACGACTGCGCCTGAAAGGCCGCCGCACGATCGTGCGGCGGCCTTTTTGCGCGGGAAACCGCCATGGGCGCACAATGTTTTTCTCCTGTGTGGACATTTTACCGAAAAACTTCCATGGCCGCGGTGAAAATTCTTCAGTTTTTTCATTGCAACCCGGCAGGGCATATGATACACTGAGACAGGTGAAAAGACAAATGACCATGGGAGGCGGACGAATTGAGCAGAGAGATCAAGTATTATATCGTGGCGGCGGACGCTCTGCCGGAGATCTTCGTCAAGGTGGCGGAGGCGAAGCGCATGATGCAGACCGGCGAAGCCGCCACGGTGGGCGCGGCCACCCGGATGTCCGGCATCAGCCGCAGCGCGTTTTATAAGTACAAGGACTCCGTGCAGCCTTTCAACGACATGAAGGCGGAGCACATCATCACATTTTACGGGATGCTCAAGGACGCGCCGGGCGTTTTGAGCCGGGTGCTCTCGGAGTTCGCGGGGGCGGGAGCCAACATCCTGACCATCAACCAGAGCATCCCCACCAACGGCTGCGCCGCCGTAACGATCTCGGCGGAGACCTCGGACATGGAGCTGACGCTGGAGGCGTTTCTGGAGAAGGCCGCGTCCATCGAGGGCGTGGTCCGCTTTGAGATCCTGGCCGGCTGACGCGGCGGAAAGGGAAGAGCATGAGTAAGATCGCAATTCTGGGCCTTGGCACGGTGGGAACCGGCGTGGCCCGCGTGACGGCGGAAAACGCCCGCCAGATCGAGCGGAAGCTGGGCGAGCCGCTGACGGTAAAGACCATTCTGGTCCGGCATTTCAAGGACGGGCCGTACCGCCAGCTGATGACCGACGATTTTGCCCGCATCGAGCAGGACGAGGAGATCCGCGTGGTGGTGGAGACCATCGGCGGGGTGGACGCGGCCTATGAGTACACAAAGCGGGCGCTGGAGGCGGGAAAGCACGTGGTCACCGCCAACAAGCAGCTGGTGGCCGAGCGGGGCTGCGAGCTTCTGGAGCTGGCCCGGAAGAAGAACGTAAACTATCTGTTTGAGGCCAGCGTGGGCGGCGGCATCCCCATCCTGCACCCGCTGACGGAGTGCCTGTGCGCCAACCGGATCGACGAGATCTACGGCATTTTGAACGGCACGACCAACTATATCCTCACCCGCATGGTCCGCACCGGCGCGTTCTTTTCCGACGCGCTGCGAGAGGCGCAGGCCAAGGGCTATGCCGAGGCGGACCCCACCGCGGACGTGCAGGGCATCGACGCGGGGCGCAAGATCTGCATTTTGTCGGATCTGGCCTTCGGCGCGCAGACGGACCCGGAGAAGGTCCCCATGGAGGGCATCGCCAAGCTGTCCCTGCGGGACGTGAAGGTGGCGCAGCGGGCGGGCTACCGCATCAAGCTGCTGGGCCGGTGCCTGCGGATGCCCGGCGGCGGGCGCACCGCCTATGTCGCGCCCCATCTGGTGCCGGAGGATCACCCGCTGGCCAATGTGGAGGACGTATACAACGCGGTGGTGGTCCGGGGCAACGCAGTGGGCGAGCTGATGTTTTACGGCAGGGGCGCGGGTGAGCTGCCCACGGCCTCGGCCTGCGTGTCCGACGTGCTGGAGGCGCTGCGCCGCAGCCCCCGGCAGGAGGGCCTTGGCTGGAGCGCGGACACCGACGGGTTTGTGGACCCGGCGGAGGTGGCAACCCGGTTCTATTTCCGCATCGAGGGCAGCCTGACGGACGCGGCCATGGCCTTCGGTCAGGTGGAGGTCCTCAGCGAGGACGGCGAGACCGGCTTTTTGACCGACCGCATCACCGGACGGGAGGCGCTGGAACAGTCCAGAAGCCTGAACGTGCTGGCCTGCCTGCGGGTCATCGACTGAGAAAGGGAGAGAGACGTCTATGAGTTTGATCGTGCAGAAATTTGGCGGAAGCTCGGTGAAGAACGCAGAGAGCATCCGCCGCGTGGCCGGCATCATCGAGAGGACCTTCCGGGCCGGAAACGACGTGATCGTGGTGCTGTCCGCTCAGGGCGACACCACCGACGACCTGATCGAGAAGGCGCAGGAGATCAATCCCCGCGCCTCCCGCCGGGAGATGGATATGCTGCTGTCCACCGGTGAGCAGATCTCCATTTCCCTGTGCGCCATGGAGCTGGAGCGGCGGGGCCTGCGCTGCGTGTCCCTGACGGGCTGGCAGGCGGGCGTGCAGACCACCTCGGTGTACAGCGACGCCCGCATCAAGCGGATCGACCCGGAGCGCATCCGCTCCGAGCTGGACCAGCACCGCATCGTGCTGGTGGCGGGCTTTCAGGGGCTGGACCGCACCGGCGACATCACTACGCTGGGCCGCGGCGGCTCCGATACCAGCGCCGTGGCGCTGGCGGCGGTGTTCCACGCGGAGCTGTGCCAGATCTTCACGGATGTGGACGGCGTGTACACCACCGACCCGCGCATCGTGCCCAACGCGAAAAAGCTCAGCGAGATCACCTATGACGAGATGCTGGAGCTGGCCAGTCAGGGCGCGCAGGTGCTGCATAACCGCAGCGTGGAGCTGGCAAAGAAATTTCATGTCAATTTGGAGGTCGTGTCCAGTCTGGAGGACAAGCCCGGCACGACGGTGAAGGAGGTCACGAAAATGGAAAAGACGAATATCGCGGGCGTGGCGAAGGACACCAGCATCGCCCGCATCGCTCTGGTGGGTCTGCAGCACAATCCCGGCGTGGCGTTTCAGGTGTTTGACCTGCTGAGCAAGAACAACATCAATGTGGACGTGATCCTGCAGTCCATCGGCCGCGAGGACACGAAGGATATCACCTTCACCGTCCACAAGAAGGACGTGCAGGAGTCCGTGGAGATCCTTGAGAGCCACAAGGAGGCCCTGAAGTTCGACCACATCACCACCGACGAGCACATCGGCAAGGTGTCCATCGTGGGCATGGGCCTGATGAGCAACTGCGGCGTGGCCGCCAAGATGTTCGAGGCGCTCTACGACGCGGGCATCAACATCCAGATGATCAACACTTCCGAGATCCGCGTCTCCGTCCTGCTGGACGAGGGCGACGTGGACCGGGCGGTGCGGGCCATCCACGCGAAGTTCTTCGACGAGGACTGAGTCTGATCTGGCGGGCCGGCGGAGCGCCTCCGCCGGTTCTGCGCGCATTTCCCCGCGCATAGAGTGGCGGGGAGGTGACCTGTCCGATGAAAAACGCTTTTACACATTTCTCCATCCGCTTTCTGGCGGCGCTGCTGGCGGGGCTGTTCCTGCTGCTGCTCCGCTCCGCCATGCAGGACCCGGTCTGCGCGGTGCTCACGCCCCGCAACGCCGGCCCGTGGGAGCTGAGCAAGCTGGTGTACTGGCCGCTGCTGCTGGCGATGGCGCTTCCGCTGCCGGGAGAGGGCGGCATTTCCGCCCGGCTCCCGTGGGTGACGGCGGCGCCTGTGACGGCGGCGCTGGCGCTGTGGGCGCTGTCCGCGCTGGAGCTTGGGCCGGGGGCGTGCGCGGCGGTGTGGGTCGCGCTGTGCGCCGCGGCGCTGGGACTGGCACAGCGGGGCGTGCTGGCAAAGGGGGACCGTTCCGTCTGGCTGGTGCTGGCCGCGGCCATGGGCGTTCTGTACGTGGTGTTTACGCTTCTTCCGCCCATGGCGGGGCCGTTTCTGGACCCGGCGGACGCGGCGGCCATGGCCGTGATCCCCTATTGAGCGGACGGTCCGCCGTCCCTGCTTACCGATGAAACACGCGCGGGCCTCCGCGCGAAAACTAAGGAGGAAACACAATGAACGCGATCGTAACGGTGATCGGAAAAGACAAGGTCGGCATCATCGCCGGCGTCTGCACGCTTCTGGCCGAGAACAACGTCAACATTCTGGACATCAGCCAGACCATCCTGCAGGGCAGCTTTACCATGGTGATGGCGGTGGACGTGGCGAAGTCCGCCCTGCCGGTGGGCGAGCTGGCGGAGAAGCTGGACGCGCTGGGCCGGGAGCTGGAGATCTCCATCCGCATCCAGCGGGAGGAGATCTTCGACGCGATGCACCGCATTTAAGGGGGAGAGGTCATGCTGAATCAGAAAGAGATCCTCTCCACCATTGAAATGATCGACCAGCAGCATCTGGACATCCGGACCATCACCATGGGCATCTCGCTTCTGAGCTGCTGCGACCCGGACCCGAAGCGCGCCTGCGAGAAGATCTATGAGAAGATCACCCGCTACGCGGAAAATCTGGTCAAGACCGGGCAGGACATCGAGCGGGAGTTCGGCATCCCCATCGTGAACAAGCGCATTTCCGTCACGCCCATGGCGCTGGTGGCCGGGGCCAGCGACACGCAGGATTACGTGCCCTTTGCCAAGGTCATGGACCGGGCGGCACGGACCTGCGGCGTGGACCTGATCGGCGGCTACTCCGCGCTGGTCCAGAAGGGCATGACGCTGTCCGACGAGAAGCTGATCCGCTCCATCCCCGAGGCGCTGGCCACGACGGACGTGGTCTGCTCCTCCGTCAACGTCGGCTCCACCAAGGCGGGCATCAACATGGACGCGGTGGCGCTGATGGGCCGCATCGTCAAGGAGACGGCGGCGGCCACCGCCGACAACGACGGGCTGGGCTGCTCCAAGCTGGTGGTGTTCTGCAACGCCGTGGAGGACAATCCTTTCATGGCCGGCGCGTTCCACGGCGTGGGCGAGGCGGAAAAGGTCATCAACGTGGGCGTTTCCGGCCCGGGCGTCGTGTGCCACGCGCTCAAGGCCGTCAAGGGCAAGCCCTTTGACGTGGTGGCGGAGACGGTGAAAAAGACCGCCTTCCGCGTCACCCGCATGGGCCAGCTCGTGGCGCAGGAGGCGTCCCGCCGTCTGGACACGCCGTTCGGCATCGTGGACCTCTCTCTGGCGCCCACGCCCGCCATCGGCGACTCCGTGGCCCGCATCCTGGAGGAGATGGGTCTTGAGACCTGCGGGACCCACGGCACCACCGCCGCGCTGGCCCTGCTCAACGACGCGGTGAAAAAGGGCGGCGTGATGGCCTCGTCCTCCGTGGGCGGCCTGTCCGGCGCGTTCATTCCCGTGTCCGAGGACGAGGGTATGATCGCCGCCGCGCGGCAGGGTACGCTGTGCCTTGACAAGCTGGAGGCCATGACCTGCGTCTGCTCCGTGGGACTGGACATGATCGCCGTTCCCGGCGACACCAGCGCCGAGACCATCTCCGCCATCATCGCCGACGAGGCGGCCATCGGCATGGTGAACTGCAAGACCACCGCCGTGCGCCTGATCCCCGCGCCGGGAAAGAAGCTGGGGGACACGGTGGAGATCGGCGGCCTGTTCGGCAGCGCGCCGGTGATGCCGGTCCATCCGGAGTCCAGTGCGGCGTTCATTGCCCGCGGCGGACGCATCCCCGCGCCGCTGCACAGCCTGAAGAACTGAACGAAAACGCCGGAGCGGGTCAGTCCTGCTCCGGCTTTTCTGCGGAAAAGGCCCGCCCCCGCGCCGAAAGGCGCGGGGGCGGGCAGATGCTTTATGAACGGGGATCAGCAGCAGGAAGAGGAATTGCAGCCGCAGTTGTTGCCGCAGCCACAGCCGCCGCATCCGCCGCACCCGCAGCCGCAGTCGTTGCCGCCGCAGCAGCAGCAGATCAGGATGATGAGGATGATGATCCAGCAGCAGCCACCGCCAAAGAAACCGTTATTGCCACAACCGCACATAATGAGACCTCCTATGAAATCGTAGACCGTCCGTTGATCTCGGCCTCAATCCATAGTATGCGGTCCCGCCCGGAGTGTTACGGCCGCTGCGGGGAGCCAAGCCCGGCGGCTGCGGCCTGATACGCGGCGTCGGTAAACACGCCCTTGTCCGTCAGCGCGCGGCGCAGGGTCCGCTCCGTGCCAGAGAGCTGCGCGTCCAGCGCGTACCACGAGACGTACACCAGATCCGCCCGGAGGAACGTCTCCTTCGCCAGCGCCGCGGCCTCTCCCGCGGTGAGCACGCCGCACTCTGCGGCGCGGTCCAGCGTCCCGGTCAGGTCGGTGGTGCCGGTGGAGCTGTATCCCAGCGCCCGCAGGACGAATTCCACGTACTGATAGGCGTTCACCTTCTGGCTGGGCCGGAAGGTGGTCTTGGTGTAGCCGTTGGTGTATCCCATGCTGTACGCGTAGCCAACGTACCGCGCCGGCTCGGAGCCGGGCTGGATGTCGGTAAAGGGCGTGGTGCCGGTGTAGGCCAGCGCGGCGTCCTCCTCGCCCAGCAGGCGGATGAACATAATGAGCGCCTGAAGCCGGGTGGGGGCAGCTTCCAGATCAAAGCCGCTGCCGTAGCCCGTCAGGCTGCCGCGGAACAGGCCAATGGAGCGCAGCGCCTCGGCGATGGCATTGTAGTCCGTGGCGGAGGAGAGGGAGAAGGCGTACGGTCCCTGATAGTCCAGCACTGCCGTCCGGCTCTCCACGGTGAAAAACACCGCTGTGTCCTCTGCGGTGAGATACCGGTGCATGGGAATGAGGAGGGAGCCGGAGGGGATCTCCGTCCCTTCCGTCACATCCACCACCGCGCCGGAGAAAAACGATGCCCGCAGGCTCCCCGCCAGCGGCAGGATGAGGGTCCCGGTGGAGCCGGAGAGCACGTCGCCGGATTTCAGGCGCGTCTCCGTCCAGTTCTCCGCAAAGGCGGCAGGCGCGGCGCTTCCGCTCTCCCGTTGGGCCTCGATCCGGTCCAGAGCGGTTTGGGTGAATGTTCCGTTCAGATAGGAGAGGGAGATCAGCGGGTCGGCGGCGGTCCCGCCGGAGGCGGCGGCAAGCAGGCCCAGCGCTCCGCTGAGCAGCAGGAAAAGCGCGGCAGTCAGCGCCCGCTTTTTCATATGTACTCCTTTCAGACGCATGGGGCGAAGCTCGTCACAGGTTCGCGATGCGATAGCTCAGCGTCAGCAGACTGTCCGCAAAGTGGATGTTCTCGAACTGGACGGAGGGGTCCGCGCTGGTCAGCTCGATATTGGTGAAGTTCCAGAAGCCGCGCACGCCCAGCGCCGTCAGCCGGTCCGCCGTTTCCTGCGCCACGTGCTGGGGGATGGTCAGCGACACCACGTCCACCGGATGGGTGCGGATGAACGATTCCAGCTCGTCCATAGAGAGGATGGGGACGCCGTTGATGACCGAGCCGATCAGGGCGGGGGAGACGTCGAACGCGGCGTCCACCGTGAAGCCGGTCTGGGAGAAGGGGAAGTTCTGCAAAAGCGCGTGGCCCAGATTGCCCGCGCCGATCATGATGAGGTGGTGGTTTTTGTCCACGCCCAGAATGTGCCCGATCTCCGAGCGCAGCTCTTCTACGTTGTAGCCGTAGCCCTGCTGGCCAAACTCGCCGAAGCAGCTGAAATCCTGACGAATCTGGGAGGCAGTGATGTTCATCTCCTGTCCCAGAGAATGGGAGGAGATGCGCACCACGCCGCTGGCGTAGAGACTGTTGAGCTGGCGGTAATATCGTGGCAGGCGCCGGATCACAGCATCGGAGATGTTTTCCTTCTTCAAAAAGACGCCCTCTTTCCAAAATATTTGTTAAATATTTCTCAAAACTTAGTTTAGACCAAAACAGCTATCTTGTCAATTTTTTTAACAATCTTTTTTGAAAAATATTTTTGACGCAGGGGGTTTACTTTTCCAGCGGGGCCTGCTATAATAATCTCTGCTGTTCAGCATGAAAACGGCCTGTCCCGGGCCAGCATATGCGCCCGTAGCTCAGTTGGATAGAGCGTTAGACTCCGACATTTCAGGTGTCTCCAGTTGAGATATGGCGCAAAGCATTGCTACGCCTGCATTTGCGGGAACGGCAGAGAAAAAATAGTTAGTTGTTGACTACTATTTGACTACTATCGCAGAAACCCACAACCAAATATGCGCCCGTAGCTCAGTTGGATAGAGCGTTAGACTCCGACTCTAAAGGCCACTGGTTCGAATCCAGCCGGGCGTACCATAAGGTGGCAACAATTTGGATATTTTAAGCGCAACGCTTAGAGTACCAAAGGGTTGTCGCCTTTTTTTATTTCAAATTCTGTGTTCAGAAAAAAAGATATTTTCACGTTATTTTAGTAACTGGGGAGATTCGAACTCCCCCTTTTGCGATTTCAAGGGCATAATTCAAAGAAGCGCCCTTTTTGACGGAGCAAAACGGAGTAATCTTCCCTCAAAATTTCATACGATCTTTCGGGCGTCTGTTTGTTGGTTTCGTCGAAGCCATCAAAAAGGCGCCCTTTTTCATTTCCCGACGTCAAAAAGGGCGTCTCTGTCTAATTCATCACCCGGCCGGAGCATTTTTAGGATGCTCCGGCTTATTTTTTTGCTTACGAGGAGGACTTCACAATGAACGATCAGAACG
>CAKTMK010000041.1 GCA_934574045.1 uncultured Oscillibacter sp.
ATGGACCGGCCCAGCGCCCGGGCCTCGTCCAGCGCGGGATTTCCCTGAATGTCGTTCCGGTCCCGCACGCCCCGGACCAGCACCTGCCCGGCGTCCTCCAGATGGAAGAAGTTCAGCGCCAGCCGGTACTGGACGAGGATGGAGTCGAACAGCTCCGGCAGCTCCGCGCCGCCCACCAGCAGCAGCGCCAGCTTTCGGATGGGGAACGTATTGCGCATGGGCGTGTGCAGCCGGTCGATGACCGCCTTGAGCTGGGCGCTCAGTCCGTAAAAATATACCGGCGAGGCGATGACCAGCACGTCCGCCTGACGCAGCGCGTCATAGACCTCCGCCATGCCGTCCGTCTGCGCGCAGCGGTTTCCCTCGCTGGTATAGCAGAAGTTGCAGCCGGTGCAGGGCTTCACGGCAAGGTCCGCCGCGGATAGCAGCTTCACCTCGTTGTGCTCCGCCGCGCCCTCGGCAAAGGCCCGGGCCAGCGTCTCCGTGTTGCCGCCCCGGCGGACGCTGCCGCACAGGATCACGATCTTACTCATTTGGCTTCCGCTCCTTTCATGTTCCGGGCGCCCAGATAGCGGAACACCCGCCGCTTGTATTGCAGATACGGCTCGCCGAACGTGGCCGCCATGTACCGCTCCTCCTGCAAGATCTGCAAGTGCAGCATGACGGCGGCAAAGGCGGTGAACAGCCCCGTCAGCGGGTTGCAGAACATCAGGAACACGCCCAGATACTGGAGGTCGAAGCCCAGAAACGCCGGGTTGCGGCTCCATGCGTAGATGCCGCCGGTGACCAGCTCCGTCCGGTCCGTTTCGGGGATGCCGGCCCGCCAGCTGTCCCGCATGCACAGCACGGAGACGAGGAAAATGAGATCCCCCAGCGCCGCGGTGCACAGCCCGGTAAACCGCCCGCCGGGCGGCATATGGTTCCAGTCCATTGCGATGGACAGGAGCTGGACCGGGACGATGCCGAATGTGGCGACGGACATCAGCGTTTCCACGGTGTGGAGCGTTTTCTCCTTCCGCCGCCCGATCTGATGGGTGCGGATGCCCCGGCGCTTCTGCGCCAGCATTTTGGTAAAGTAGATCCCGTAAAACACGGCCAGCGCGGCCAGCGCCCCCGCCCGGTAGGGCGTCAGCGTCTCCAATGGGAACTGCACGGTCATCGCTTCCTTTCGCGCTCCCGGTACACCGGGAGCTTTCTTCTCTTCGTGCCTATGATACCATGCTGTCCGGGGCCGCGCCAGACCGAAATTATGGGGAATTGTGTCCATTTTATAGATCGGCCCCGGCGCTTGCGCGCGGAGGCGGTTTGTGGTATCATAGCTTCCATCTTGTTTCGGAAGGGAAGCGGAGCTTATGATCGTTCGCGCGGAGGACCGGAAGCAGATCCTCACCCCCAACGCCCGGGGCGGGACCGGCACGCTGGACAAGCGGGAGTACGTGCTGGAGCGGATGCCGGAGCGGGCCAGAATGTTCGCCGAGATCCGGCTGGAGCCGGGCTGCACGCTGGGCGTCCATCCCCACGTGGGGGCGTATGAGATCTTTTTCTATAAGGAGGGCGAGATCGTCCTCAACGACAACGGCGTGGAGCGCACCATGCACCCCGGCGACTTCTCCATCTGCTACGACGGAGAGAGCCACGGCATTGCCAACCGCACCGACCGGCCCGCGTCGCTGTTCGCGGCCATCATCTATACGGAGTGACCCGCAGCAGGCGCGACATACATGTCGCGCCTGCTGCATCAGAGATCAGGAGAAAATTTATGCTGAAATTTCTTGTCTGCATGGCCGCCGGACTGGGGGCGGGCCTCGGCACCGGCTTCGCCGGAATGAGCGCCGCCGCCGTCATCAGCCCTATGCTCATCACATTCCTGCACATGGACCCGTATCTGGCCGTGGGCGTCGCGCTGGCCAGCGACGTTCTGGCCAGCGCCGTTTCCGCCTATACCTATGGGAAGAATGGGAATCTGGACGTGCGCAGCGGCCTTGTCATGATGGCGGCCGTCCTGTGCTTCACCGCGGTGGGGAGCTGGATCGCCAGCATCGTGCCGAAGGCCACCATGGGCAGCTTTTCCGTGATGATGACGCTGCTGCTGGGCGTGAAGTTCATCGTCCGGCCGGTGATCGCGCCGAAAAAGCGGCTGGAGAGCGCCACGGCCCGGCAGAAGGCGGTCCGCTCGCTGGTCTGCGGCGCGGGCGTGGGCTTCATCTGCGGCTTTGTGGGCGCGGGCGGCGGCATGATGATGCTGCTGGTGCTCACGTCCGTGCTGGGCTACGAGTTAAAGACCGCCGTGGGGACCAGCGTGTTCATCATGAGCGCCACGGCGCTCACCGGCGCGGCCAGCCACTTTTTCATCGGCGGACTGCCGGACCTGCCCACGCTGGTCCTCTGCGCCGCCAGCACGCTGCTCTTTGCCCGGATGGCGGCGCTGTTTGCCAACCGCGCCGCGCCGGAGACGCTCAACCGCGTCACCGGAGCCATCCTCGTGGTGCTGGGCGCGGCCATTCTGGCCGTGCGGCATTTCGGGTGACGGGAGCTTTCATAGACCGCGCCCCGGAGTAATGCTCCGGGACGCGTTTTTTCCGCTTGCCGTATAAAAGCAGATAAAACTTCGCTGGTTTTCGCAAAAGCAAATTTAATTTTACAGTAACTGGAACTTATACAAGGCTGGTTGCAAAATTCACAAAAAAATGAAAAAAGTTATTGACTTTTTAACAGCGGAAGGATATCTTATTATCGATCTGAAATGTAACCATTGCATAATGAAAATGCGCCTTCTAACGAAAGAGAGATAACGGAGGAATTCACGTATGTTCGTTGCGGGTAAAGGTAAGAAAGCCGAGAAGGAAAAGAAGGTAAAGACAGAAAGAGCCGGGACGCGCCGTCTGGGCGTCAGCGGAAAGCTGATCTTGAACATGGCGATCCCAACGGGCGTCATTCTGACCCTTTTGACGATCGTGCTCGTGATGGTGACCACGACCACGATTCATGGCCTGAAAAACAAGGACATCGAGACCCAGATGGAGGACGTCTCCGAGCAGGTCGAGCAGTATTTTGAGCCCTATTTCGTGAGCGAAGCGTTTATCAGCGGACAGACCTCCGTGAAGCAGATCCTCGGCGAGATGCAGCGGGAGCCGTCTACCTACCGCTTTGAGACGTCGGAGTATTACCGGGAGGCGTTGAAGGATCTGGAGCGGGCCGCCTCCATCAGCGGCGACGCGGTGGAGGGCGTGTGGCTGGCCGGCGTGAAAAACAGCGAGTACATGCAGTCCGACGGCTACGTGACGGACAAGTCCTTTGACATCACGGGCAGAGTCTGGTATCAGCTTCTGCAGGAGAACCCCGGCTACAACATCCTGACCCCCGCCTATGAGGACACCGCCACCGGCAACCTGATCGTCACCGTGGTGACGCCGTATACCGACGCCACGGGAAATCTCATCGGCGTGATCGGCATCGACCTTTCGCTGAACGCCTTGATGGAGTATTTCAGCTCCATCAAGATCGGCGAGACTGGATACCTTATGGTCTATGATTACAACCAGAACGTTATTTATCACCCCGACGATTCGCTCCTGATGAAGAATCTGACGGAGCTTCCGTATTCCGACAATATGAAGACGCTGCTGACCAACGGCGAGGACAGCGGCGTGATCAAGTATCAGCGCGGCGGCGTGAATTATTATGGCGCTACCCACTTCGTCTCCATCTACCACTGGACGTTGCTGGCCTGCATGCCCGCCAGCGAGTACAATCAGGAGGTGAACAGCGTCTTTGCGGTGCTGGTGATCGGCTGCCTGCTGTGCATCCTCATCACCGGACTGATCTGCCTGTTCCGGACCCGGGCCATCGTCAGCCCGCTCCAGAATATCGGCAAGATCGCGCAGGGCTTTGCCCGGGGCGAGCTGGACGCCGACATCCAGAGAAATTCCAACGACGAGATCGGCGACTTGGAGGACGCCTTCGCGCGAACACAGACGGACCTGAAGGAGATCATCTCCGACATTGCCCGCGTGCTGGGCGAGATGTCCCACAAGAACCTGACGGCCCAGACCTCGGCCACGTACACCGGCGACTTTGTGCAGATCAAGGAATCTCTGCAGGGCATCACCCGCTCCATGAACGAGGCCATGTCTCAGGTGCGCATGGCCGCCAGTCAGGTGGACGCCGGGTCGAATCAGGTCTCCAGCGGCGCGCAGGCTCTGGCGCAGGGCGCCACGGAGCAGGCCAGCTCCGTGGAGGAGCTTTCCGCCACCGCGTCTGAGATCTCCCAGAAGATCACCGCCACCGCCCAGCGGGCGGACCGCGCCAGCGAGGAGGTGCGGACCGCCGGGGAAAAGGTGGAGGAGAGCACGCAGAAGATGCGTCAGCTGGTCTCCGCCATGGGCGAGATCAAGCAAAGCTCCGACGAGATCCAGGTCATCATCAAGACCATTGACGATATCGCGTTCCAGACGAATATTCTGGCGCTGAACGCCGCCGTGGAGGCCGCCCGGGCCGGAGAGGCCGGCAAGGGCTTCGCCGTGGTGGCGGACGAGGTGCGCAATCTGGCGGGCAAGTCCGCCGAGGCGTCCAAGAAGACGCAGGATCTGATCCTCAACTCCATCGCCGCCGTGCACAAGGGCAACGAGCTGGCGGACGGCGTCGCCGCCGCGCTGGAGGAGACCGCCACCTACGCAAGTCAGGCGGTGACCTCCGCACAGGAGATCTCCCAGAGCGCGTCTGAGGAAGCCACGGCGGTGGCCCAGATCACGCAGGGACTGGATCAGGTCACTGCGGTGGTGCAGACCAACTCCGCCACGGCGGAGGAGAGCGCCGCCGCCAGCGAGGAGCTGTCCAGTCAGGCCGCGATGATGCAGTCCCTGATCGGCACGTTCCAGATCGACGAGCGGTTTGCGAAGAACAACTGATCGGCGGACGGCTGAGCGTCCCGGCAGAAGGCGGGGAGCGCGCGCGGCCGAATGCGGAAAATGCGGCAAAGAGATACAGTAAAGCAAAGAACAGCGCGCCCGGAGCCGACGGCTCCGGGCGCGCTTTGCGCGGTTTTCGCAGGAGAGAAGAAACGGCGGGCCGTCTGCCAGCGGAGCGCGGAGCCGGAAGCCAGCGCGGCCTGTTTCTGCGGTGCGCCGGGGCCGCACGGCCATCCGGTATGGTCCCTGCCTGTACGCGTCTGGCGGACGGTCCCCGGCTATGTGCATACGAAGCGGCGGCGGTACAGTCCTCAAAAAAGGACTGTACCGCCGCCTTTTGTGATAGTTTTCCCGCAAAACCCGCTCACGAAAACCGCGCCAGCTTGGCGTTGAGCTTGGCGTTGAGCTTGGCGTAGATCCGCTCCCGGAACCATGGCTCCGAGGACGCGGCCACGGCCCCCTCCGGGGAGAACCAGCCCACCCGGCTGTTCTCGTCCGGCTTGCAGCGGATGGGCGCTGCCGGGTCCGCCTCCAGCAGGTACGTCACGTTCAGATGCAGGTGGGACGGGACGTAAACGCCCCGCTTCTCGTGGCCGTCCACCGTCAGGATCTCCACGGAGTAGATGGCGGGGGACACGGGCCGCACCTGCGTCAGGCCGGATTCCTCCCGTACCTCCCGCATGGAAACGGAGAGCAGGTCCCGCTCGCCGTCGGCATGGCCGCCCAGCCACGCCCACGAGTTGTAAAGATTGTGATAGGCCATCAGCACCTGCGTCCGGTCGGGGGAGACGACCCACGCCGACGCGGTCAGGTGTCCGGCGGGGTTTTCCCGGGAATACAGCTCCTCGCCGCCGCGCAGGCGGCGCAGCAGCTCCGCCCGGTCCCGCTCCTCCTGTTCGTTCCACGGTTCAAAGCGCTCCAGCGCCTCGGTCAGCTCCACCGGCTCCGCTTCCTTTCCTGTGTGTCCGCCAATGGCGGACATTTTCTCCGGCGCTCCGCGCCGTCATGCCGTTTCAAATCCCTTTGCCACGTCCTCCGGCGGCTTTCGGATGGGCAGGTGCTGGGGGCAGATCTTCTCGCATTTGCCGCACTTCAGGCAGTCGGACGCCTTGCGTCCCGGCCCGGTGTGGACCACGCCGTAATAGCAGTCCGCGTTCCAGTCGTGATAGAGCTGCTTGACGTTCATGTCGGCGAACAGGCCGGGGATGGAGATATGCTTTGGGCAGCCGTCCGTGCAGCCCGTCCAGAACGGCCCGCGCCCCGCAGACATTCCGCCCTGTACCGGGAAAAGGCCCCGTTTCCTGATCCCTGTACGGGGACGCGCCGCTCCGGCTCCGCTCTCCGCGTCCGGCGGCGGGAGTCATCCGTCGATGCCCAGCGCCTCGAATACGGAGTCCACCACCGCTTTCCCGGTGCGCTCCAGCGCCTCGTCCGTGCTTCCGGCCACGTGCATCCCGGCGAGGAAGTTCTCCAGAGACAGCAGGGGATTGTCCGTGGAGGGCGGCTGCTGCTCGAAAACGTCCAGCCCCGCCGCGGCCAGCTTTCCGGAGGTGAGCGCTTCATACAGCGCGTCCTCGTCCACCAGCCCGCCCCGGGCGGTGTTGACCAGAATGAGCCGGGGATTGCACGCTTCAAAGCATTCGCGGCCCACCAGATGATGCGTCTCCGGCGTCAGCAGGCAGTGGACGCTCACATAGTCGCAGACGGAGAAAAGCTCCGAAAGGGATGCGGGCGTGAAGCCCAGCGCCCGGATGTCCCCGTCGCTGCGGCGGGCGCTGTGGCAATAGACTTCCATGCGGAAGCCGTCTTTGCAGATCTGCGCCACATCCCGGGCGATGTGGCCGCTGCCGATCAGGCCGAGACGCCTGCCCGTCAGTTCGCGGCCCACCGTCTCCGGCATTCCGAACCGGGGCAGCAGGCCCTTGCGGGTCTTTTTGTCGATCTCCGTGACCTTGCGGGACAGGTCCAGCATCATGGCCACGGTGTACTCCGCCACGGAGCGGGAGTTGGTGCCGGGGGTGTTTTTCACGGGGATGCCGCAGGCCGCGGCGGTCTTGACGTCGATGCGGTCAAGGCCGGTCCCGTGCTGCTGGATCAGACGGCAGCGCTTGGCCCGCCGGATCACGTCCGCCGTGCAGTACTGCTGGCGGACGATGATGGCGTCCAGCTCCTCCGGGCGGTCGAACCGGTCGGTAAGCTCCACATGGGCCTTGAGCCGCGCCAGCGCGGAGGGCGCAATGGGGTCGTTCAGATAGACTTTCATATCGGCGGTCCTTTCTGCGTCAGAGGTCTCCCGGCGGGGATGTCCGCCTCGGTGGGAGTGCGCAATTTTGTACAATCAAAACCTCGCGGCCGGCGGTATGATCGGGACAGATCCTTCGGGATCGGATCAATGACCGAGGAGTGTGGAACATGAAGTACAAGGATCTGTTTGACCAATTCGACACGGAGGGCAGACTGGTGCTGCCGGACATGGAGCGCGCGTTTTCCGACGTTCCGTGGAGCAGACACCCCGTCTTTGAGGGCGTGGAGCTTAAGCACATCGTCACGGCCGCTCAGACGGACGGGCAGTTCAGCTTTCATCTGGTGCGGATCGCGCCCAACAAAAGGATCGGGGACCATGTGCATCAGACGCAGCTGGAGACCCACGAGGTGATCTCCGGAAGCGGCGTGTGCGTGAACGGCGGGACGGCGATCGCCTATGAGCCGGGAGTAATCACCGTGCTGCCGAAGAACGTCCCTCACGAGGTGACCGCCGGCGGGGATGGGCTTTATCTGTTTGCAAAATTCATGCCCGCGCTGAATTGACCGGCGTCCTCCGCGGCCAGCGGACGGCGGGCGGCCCGGTAAACGGCGGGCGTCAGCCCCACGCATTTTTCAAAGTGTCTGATGAAGTGGCTTTGGTCGCAGAAACCGGCGGCCAGAGCCACTTCTGCTGTGCTTTCCACGTGCTCCATCAGGCGCTGCGCCTTTCGGACGCGGTTTTGGATCTGGAACTGATGGGGCGTCAGGCCCACGGTCCGCTGAAAGCTGCGGATGAAGTGATACTTGCTGAGATACGCGGCCTGCGCCATTTTTTCGACGCTCAGCGGCCTTTCCGGAAAGACCTCCAGCCGGCGCTCGACGGCGGCGAGCCGCGGCTCCCGGAAGTGCAGCCGGGGGTCTGCGTTCATAAGGCCGACGGAGCGCGCCAGCTCCGCCGTCTGCGCCTGCGTCAGGCGCAGACCGGGCACGGCGTCGAGCAGCCCCAGGACCCTGTCCCGCAGCGCTTTTCCGCGGAGGCGGTGCGCGGCGTCCTTGCGGACGCACAGGGTCAGGAGCGTGTAGACGGGGGCCGCCTGAACGGTGTGCGGTGCATAGGGCGGGATTACGAATGCGCGGCCCGCCCCGTAAGTCGCGGACCGGCCCCCCAGCGTCAGCGCCACCGCCCCGTCCAGCACCAGTCCGGCGGTGAACACGGAGACATGGTTGTGCAGAGGGTAGGAGATGCCGGAATCGCGGCAGACGATCAGCTCCATCGGCTCCGTCCGGCCACGGAAATACTGCACGCGATCTGCCGTCATCATGAGCGTCACCCCGGAAGTTCGGATTTGGACGGGCGCGGCCCGTTTCCGGCGGCGCTCCGTTCAGCAGCTTCATTTTACCATAAAATGCGGGAAAAGGGCAGGGGAGAAGTGAAAAAAGAGCGGCTTTTCAGCCGCTCTTTTTCATTTTTGGCGTTCATGACTCCTGACTGATGGAAAATGCGCCGATGGAATCAAAGATCTCCGACAGGCCGGAGGGCGAGAGTACCTTGATATGCCGGTAGCCCAGGGAAATGATATTCTCCTTGGAAAACTCGTTCAGGATCCGGTTGACGGAGATCCGGTTGATGCCGGTCATCGCGGCCACCTGCTCGTGGGTGAACGGAATGATGGAGCCGGACCGGCCGTACTGCGTGTAGAGCAGGTACGCAACCCGCTTTTTACTTTCGCGGAAGTGGGAGCAGAGAATGTATTCGTGCAGCAGGATGATCCGGTCCATCATATGGGAAAACAGGACCTGAAAGGTGGATATGTCGGATTTTACAAACTGAAGAAACTCCACCGAGGGGAGCGCGTAATAACTGACCGGCGTGATCGCCTGCGCATCCTGAATGATGGTGGAGCCGGGGATCAGGGATTTCAGATAGACGATGTTGTTTTTCGGGATGTAAAAGAGGGTGACCTCCTCGCCGTCATAGCCCGTACAAAACGTGCGGACCGTTCCCTCCGCGATATACCACAGCTCGTTGGCGGGGCTGCCGCGCTCCAGCAGGTACGCATTTTTCTCCAGAGACCGCTTGGTTCCGTATGATAAAAAGATGTCTTTGAAGAAAAGGCTGTGCTGTTTCAGTATTTCTTCCATAGTTACTCTCCTTGTTTGTGCCGAAAAGCGCCGCGCTCAGCGCCCTCTCCGTGGCTGAGACGCGCGAAAGGACAGGCGGCCCCGCGCCGCGGCTGATCCGGATGCTCCCGCGGCAGCGCCGTCCTGCTTCGCCGCCGCCCGGAAAATGGCCGCAATGCCTGCCAAGCCGCAGGGCTTTACTGCATAATTACCATTTTTAACCGGATAAGCGGCCGTTTTTTAGTGTATTGTATATAATGCCCCAAAACCGAAGAGAAAGTCAACCGGCGGACGCCGCCCTTATTATGGGCGCGGAGGGGAGGGGCTGGCGGCGGACCGGGGAGACGGAAGCCGCTTCCGGCCGGATTGAATAGTTTTATACAATGTAGATCGAAAAGTTGGAGCAAAACAGACAAAAAAGATGCGTGTTTCTTCAAAATCGTAGAATTTGTGAACATTGAATAATACTATACAATTTTACGCCGGGCGGTTACGTTAAAATGAACAGGAACTCAGCGATGCAGACGCTGCACCGCCTGAAGATTTATCATGAACGGAGGACTTCTCAATGAAACGACTTTTCGCGATGATGTTGGCTTGCATGACAGCCCTTTCTCTGGTGGCCTGCGGCAGCACCAGTAGTTCCGGCGGCAGCACCGCCGGCGGGGACGGAAAGACAATCACTCTGAAGGCCGGTATGAGCGGCAGTGAGACCTCGCCCACCTATGTTGCGCTGTCTGAGTTTAAGCGGCTGGTCGAGGAGAAAACGGACGGACGGTATATTATCGAGATCTATACCAACGACCAGCTTTCCTCCGGCGACCAGATGAAGGCCATCGAGATGGGCATGAACAACACCATCGACATCGAGATGCACGCCGGCTCCCTGTGGGGCAGCTACGTGCCGCAGATGCAGGTCGTCAGCACGCCGTTCCTGTTCTCCAGCTATGACGACGCCGACAAGCTGGTTCTCGACCCCGAGAGCGACGGCTATCAGCTCATTGAGGGCTGGCTGAGCGAAAAGGGCGTTCACACCCTGGGCATTCTGGAGCAGGGCTTCCGTCAGCTCTCCAACTCCAAGAAGGAAGTTCTGACCCCGGCGGATCTGAAGGGCATGAAGTTCCGCGTTCCCCAGACCTCCATTCTGATCGACGCCTTTAGCGCCATGGGCGCCAGCGCCTCTCCCATGAGCTTCTCCGAGGTGTATACCGCCCTGCAGCAGGGCACCATTGACGGGCAGGAGAACCCTCTGAGCGCCATGGTCACCGGCAAGTTCGAGGAAGTTCAGAAGTATGTCACCATGTGGAACTACTCCTATGACATTTTCGTGCTCAACGCCAGCGGAAAGGTCTGGAACAGCCTGAGCGACGAGGACAAGGCCATCTTTGACGAGTGCGGCAGAGAGGCCTGCGCGACCGAGATCGCCGCTTCCCGCGAGGCTGACGACGGATTCAGAAAGACCGTTGAGGACGCCGGCGTGAAGATCACGGAGCTGACTCCCGAGCAGCTGGCCGCCTTCAAGGATGCCTGCGCGCCCGTGTACGAGAAGTACAGAGACACCATCGGCGAGGACGCTTACGCCGCCTTTGGCTATACGTTCAGCTGATCCGCTCCGCTTGTTCCCCAGCAGCCATTCAGGAGCGCTATGATTTGAGTTCTGTCTGCGGGGGGCTGCTTCAAAACAGCCCCCCGTCTGCAAGTCACTTTGAGTAAACCGGCAAGGAATGAAGGAAATAAAGGAGAAAATGCGTATGGAAAAACACGGCGCGAAATACGTGTGGGATCATTTGGAGGAAACGGCCGCCGCGGTCATCATTCTGGTCATGGCCATCGTCAGCTTCATAAACGTTATGGGCAGATTCGTATTCAAGCACCCGCTGGCGTGGGCCGACGAGCTGACGCTGCTGCTGTTCCTGTGGGCCTCGATGCTGGGCGCCGCAGTCGCCTTCAAGCGGGGGAGCCACTTCAACATGGGCCTGCTTGCGGAGTCCGGCGGAAGAACGCGGCACATTCTGCTGGCCGCGGTGAGCCTGATCTTCAACCTTCTGTTCAGCGCGCTGGTGCTGGCCACCGGCATCAAGATGATGCTCAACCAGATTTCCTTCAACGGGATCCTGCCCACCCTTCACATTCCTCAGGCGATCCAAGGCGCGGCCGTTCCGGTGGGCGCGGTGTTCATGATTATCCGTTCCGTGGAGAACTTTTTGGAAACGCTGAAGAAAAATTCGGAAGAAAGCGAGGGAGAGTGAGATATGACTGGACTATTGCTGTTTGCGTCTTTCGCCATCCTGCTGATTCTGGGCGTCCCCATCTGCGTCTCTCTGGGCCTTTCCTCCGTTGTGGGACTTCTGGCCTGCGGCTTCGATCTGGGAATGCTCCCGGATACCCTCTATGCCTCGATTTGTAAGTACGCCCTGCTGGCGGTCCCTTTCTTCGTTCTGGCCGGCGCCATCATGGAGTACGCCGGTATTTCCGAAAAGCTGATCCGCTTCGCGGACACCTGCGTGGGACACCGGAAGAGCGGCCTGATTACGGTGGTGGTGATCACCTCCTGCTTCTTCGCGGCGATCTCCGGCTCCGGCGCGGCGGCTGTGGCCGCTCTGGGCGGCATCCTGATCCCGGCCATGGTGGACGCCAAGTATGACAAGGGAATGTCCACGGTTCTGGTGAGCGCGTCCGGCGCCATCGGCATCATCATTCCTCCCAGCATCGGCTATGTGGTGTACGCGTCCATCGTGAACGTCTCGGTCAGCGACCTGTTCCTGTCCGGCATTATCCCCGGTATCCTGCTGGGCGCCGCGTATGTGGCGGTGGCCATCTGGATGTCCAGAGGCAATCACGAGATCGTCCACCGGGAGCCTGCCAGCGCCAAGGAGAGATGGGCGGCCTTTAAGGACGCCATCTGGGGCCTGCTGATGCCCGTCATCATTCTGGGCGGCATTTACGGCGGCATTTTCACTCCCACCGAGGCGGCCGCCGTGGCTGTGATCTACGGCCTGTTTGTCGGTATATTCATCTACCGGAAGATTACGCTGAAAAACATCCTGTCCGTCCTGCGCGGCGCGGCGATCTCCTCTGCCACGGTCATGTACGTGGTGGCCTGCGCCTCCATCTTCGCGTGGGTCCTGACCACGTCTCACGTGGCCACCGACATCTCCAACGCCATGCTGGCCCTGTCCAGCAACAAGATCGTCCTGCTCATGCTGGTCAATGTGGTGTTCCTGATCGCCGGCTGCTTTCTGGACGGCAGCTCCGCTTACTATATCTTCATGCCTGTGGTGCTGCCCATCCTGCAGGCGCTGGACGTGGATCTGGTGCAGGCGGGCGTGTTTATCACCGTGAATCTGGCCATCGGTCTGGTAACGCCTCCCATCGGCATCAACCTCTATGTGGGCGCGGGTATCGCCGGCGTCAGCGTCTCCAGTCTGGTGAAGAAGGTGGTTCCGTTCGTGGTCGGCGGCGTCATCATCCTGCTGCTGCTGACGTTCATCCCGGCGCTCTCGGTCGGGATCCTGCACCTTGCCGGCTGAGCGCTTCTGCGCGGGGCCGCGTTGGGTCGGATTTTAATCACATGAACTCTAATGAAAAATTGAGGGGGTCACTATGAAATACGAAAAAGACTTTTTGATGAAGCTCTACAAGGAACTGCTGGAGACCCGGCTGCTGGAGATCAAGATGACGGACCTCTATGCGGAGAGCAGAGTCCCCGGACATATCCACAGCGGCACCGGCCAGGAGGCTGCCTTTGTCGGCGTGCTGGCCGCGAGAAAGCCCGGCGACTACTTCAAGCTCCCTCACCGCGTGGTCAGCGCCGCCCATCTGGTGGGCGATCCGCTGGACACCTTCTTCGGTGAGATCCTGGCAAAAAAGACCGGCAACGCCGGCGGGCGGGGCGGCGTGAACCATCTGGGGCGGCTGTGCGACGGCGTTCTGGGTATGTCCGGCACGCTGGGCTGCGACGCGGCCATCCCTGTCGGCGCAGCCCTGACCATCGAGACGGAGGGCCGGGACAATGTGGCCTTCTTCTTCGCGGGCGACGGCGCCACCAACCGCGGCCCCGTCTACGAGGCCATGACGCTGGCCGCGGACTGGAAGCTGCCGGTGGTATTCGTGTGCATCAACAACGAGTTCGCCATCTCCACGCCCGTCACCTTCTCGTCCCCCGTGCCCAACGTCATGGCGGACAAGGCAGCCGGCTTCAATATGCCCTCCGTGGTCGTTGACGGCACGGATGTTCTTCAGACCTATGAGGGCGCGTCCAAGATCGTGGAGGGCGTCCGGGCCGGAAACGGCCCCGCCGTCATCGAGTGCAAGTGCTATCGCTGGAGAGGACACTTCGAGGGCGACCAGTGCGCGTACCGCGATCAGGCCGTTACGGAGAAGTGGATCGAAGAGAGGGACTGCGTCAAGAACTTTGAGAAGGCTCTGATGGAATGGGGCCTGCTGACCGAGGAAGAGAGCAAGAAGATGCGCGAGGACTTTGACAAAGAGATGAACGACGCCATCGACAGGACGGAAGCGGCTCCTGAGATGACGGCCGAGGAGATATTTGATTACCTTTATGTCTGATCGGGGAGGTACAAGGTTGAAACGTTATAATCTAAGTACCATTCCGGAAAGAGCGCACTGAACAAGCGGCGGTTTGATATAGGCTCCGGCACGGCTGATTCTGGGGGTTTTCTTCTTTCCGGCACTCTCATTGTTCTGCGGTGTAAGACCAGCCCAAGAGCATAAATGCTTCGAGGTGGGGAACACGAACATAACGCACCAAATCCCGAAGCTGGCGAATATCTGCCGGAGGGATAAAGCTCCCGGCGGCAAGGTCGTGTTTGAAGATGTCTGCGATCTATTTGGCGTCCCGTTTGTCGGTTTTCTTGCCCCAAATCGCTTTTACATATTTGAGGTGAGCCAGAAGAATATTGCAGGTACGCTCCAGAATGCGGGGACTGGACGCTTACTGAAAGATTGAAGTAGTCCGTCTCTCCAAAGATAAGGTTTCAGGGTGTAAAGCCCTACTCATTGGTGCTTGAAAGAGTGTCCGGCACACATAAGCATTCAGTTCAACGCATGGTTGAGCCTACTCACCTTCTCGTGATCTGCAGTGTGCTTGCTTCCTCAAGCATATTCTAACAAATTACGACTTGCTGCGTTAGAACACTTGGGGTTCATTTCCCTTTGGTGCCTTGCAGCGCAGCGGAAAGGAATGGTCATAAACATGAAAGTCACATACGGCAAGGCAATCAGCGACGCGCTGAAAGAGGAGATGCGCAGGGACGAAAAGGTCCTGATCTACGGCGAGGATGTGGCGGAGTTCGGCAACATCTTTGGCCTTACCCGCGGGATGCTGGAGGAGTTCGGTCCCAAGCGCATCCGGAACACCCCTATCACGGAAACGGCGATCATCGGCAGCGCTATCGGCGCGGCGGAGACTGGCCTGCGCCCCTGCGTGGAGCTGATGTATTCGGACTTCACCACGGTCTGCTTCGCTGAGATCTTCCACTGCGTGTCCAAGTGGCGCTATATGCACGGCCCGGAGTACAAGCTGCCTCTGGTCATCCGCAACGCCTCCGGCAGCGCCAACGGCGCCGGCTCCGAGCATTCCAACTGCGTGGAGAGTCTGTTCATGCACTCCCCCGGACTGACGATTGTCACCCCCTCCTGCGCCTATGACGCCAAGGGCCTTCTGAAGTCCGCCATCCGCTCCGACAACCCGGTGCTGTTCTGCGAGCCGAAGCTGCTCTATCAGGCCAAGCAGGAGATCTCCGATGACGTGTACAACAGTGATTATACCATCCCTCTGGGCAAGGCGGACGTGAAGCGCGAGGGTAAGGACGTGACGCTGGTGGCCGTGGGCCTGATGGTGTCCCGCGCGCTGGAAGCCGCTGAAAAGCTGGCCGCCGAGGGCATCGAGGTGGAGGTCGTGGACCCCCGAACCATTGCGCCGCTGGACAAGGAGACGATCTTTGATTCCATCCGCAAGACCCACCGCGCCGCGGTGGTGGAGGAGAGCAACAAGACCGCCGGCATCGGCGCGGAGCTGGTTCAGGAGGAACTGTACGACGAGCTGGACGGGCCGGTGATGCGGATCGCCGCGCTGGATGTGCCAATGCCCTATAATATCCCCATGGAGCATTACTCGATCCCGGATGTCAACAGGATCGTGGAGACGGTCCGCAAAATGCTCTGAGCGAGCGCATCATTTGAAAAAGGAGGAGTATGTTAAGGGTTGAACAGGGCCTTAACAGCATCAGACTATGAGCGTTGAAATTGTAATGCCCCGGGCAGGACTCACCATGGTTGAAGGCACCATCAGCACCTGGAAGGCTGCGGAAGGCGCCCGCGTCGAAAAGGGCGATGTGATCATGGAGTATGAAAACGAAAAGAACGTGATCGAGTATGAGGCGCTGGCGTCCGGCTTCCTTCATATTCTCGCTCCGGAGGGCGAAACCGTGAAGGTCGGCGATCCGATCGGCGTGATGGCGGAAACGCAGGCCGAGTATGACGCCATCGTAAAGGGCGGAGCCGCTCCCGCCGCTTCCGCTCCTGCGGCCCCCACGCCTGCTGCCGGGGCCGCGCCTGCCGTTGGCGTTGTGGAGATCGAGATGCCCCGCGCCGGTCTGACAATGGTGGAGGGCACCATCACCGAGTGGAAGGCGGTCGAGGGCGAGCAGGTGGCCAAGGGTCAGGCCGTCATGGAGTATGAGAACGAGAAGAACTCCATTGCCTATGAGATCGTGCACGGCGGCTTCCTGCACATTGTGGCCAAGGAGGGCGAGACCGTGAAGGTCGGCGACCCCATTGCCTACGTGACCCAGACAAAGGAGCAGTACGACCGGCTGGTCAGCGGCGGCACTCCTGCGGCGGCGGCTCCGGCGGAGGAGGAAAAGGGCTGCGCGAGAGGCTGCCCCGCCTGCGTACATACCGCCGGCGCTCCGGCATCCGCTCCGGCAACGGCAAAGGGCCGCGTCTCCGCTTCCGGCCTTGCCAAGAAGCTGGCGCGTGAGGCCGGGATCGATCTGGCAGACGTGACGCCCAGCGGCGGCCCCAGCGGCACGCGGATCGTCGCAAAGGACGTGGAGGAGTATCTGAAGAGCGGGAAAAACGCCCAGAGCGCGTCCGCGGCTCCTGCCGCCGCCTCCGTCGAGGACGAGATCACCGAGATCCCCTGGGTCGGCGTCCGGAAGACCATCGCCCGGAATATGTTCAACAGCATGCAGCAGACCGCCCAGTGCACCTGCGTCTGCGAGGTGGATGCCACCGAGCTGCTGCATCTGCGCGAAAAGCTGGTGGGCGATCAGGAGATCCTCGGCTGCAAGATCACCGTGAACGACCTGCTCTGCAAGATGCTGGGCAAGGTTCTGGCCAAGCATCCCTATGCGAACGCCACGTTTGACGGCAAGACGCTTTACACCCACAAGCACGTCCACCTCTCCGTGGCGGTGGGCGCCGAGGACGGCCTGATGGTCCCGGTCGTGAAGAACGTGGATCTGCTCAGCGTGACCGAGATCAGCGGAAAGATCCGGGATCTCGCCGCCAGAGCAAAGACCAAGTCCCTTCGTCCGGACGAGCAGAGCGGCGGCACCTGCACGATCACCAATGTGGGCATGTTTCCCATCGACATCGGCACGCCGGTCATCAATCCCCCCCCAGACCGCCATCTGCGGATTCGGGCGCACCGTGCTCCGGCCGGTCATCCTGCCGGACGGCAGCGTTGGGGCCCGGTCCATGATGAACGTGTTCCTGACCTTTGACCATCAGATTCTGGACGGTCTGGAAGTTGGACGGATCCTCAAGGACATTCAGTGCTACATTGAGCATCCGGAGCTGATTCTGGCTTGATTGCGGAGGAAGATATACCATGAAAATCATTGTTATCGGCGGCGGCCCCGGCGGCTATGTGGCCGCCATCCGTGCGGCCCAGCTGGGCGCGGACGTGACTCTGGTGGAGCGCGAGCATCTGGGCGGCACCTGCCTGAACATCGGCTGCATCCCCACCAAGTGCCTGCTGCACTCCGCTGAGCTGGTCTCCCAGATCAAGGATCAGGGCGTGGACATCGGCGTGAAGGTCTCCGGCGTGGAGGTGGACTTCCCGCAGGTCATCGCCCACAAGAACGCCATCTCCAAGCAGCTCACCGCCGGCGTGGCCGGTCTGCTGAAGATCAACAAGGTCGCCAAGATCGACGGCGAGGCCACCTTCACCGGCCCCAAGACCCTGAGCGTGAAGAAGTCCGACGGCTCTACCGAGACCATGACCGCCGACGCCATCATCGTGGCCACCGGCTCCGTCAACTTCGCGCCCCCCATTCCCGGCCTGAAGGAGAACCCCAACTGCATCGACTCCACCGGCGCGCTGAGCCTTGAGAAGCTGCCCAAGTCCATGGTGGTCATCGGCGGCGGCGTCATCGGTCTGGAGCTGGCCTGCGCTTACGCGGCGTTCGGCACCAAGATCACCGTCGTGGAGGCGCTGGACCATATGCTGCCCATGCTGGACGGCGACCTGACCGCCATCGGCGTGGCCCACATGAAGAAGATGGGCATGGAGTTCAACCTGGAGTGCCCGGTGCAGGCCGTGGAGGAGTCCCCTGTGGGTGCCAAGGTCATCTGCAAGAACAAGGCCGGTGAGACCGTCAGCTTCGAGGCGGAGAAGGTGCTGGTGGCCATCGGCCGCCGCGCCAACACTGCGTCCCTGAACCTGGAGGCCGGTCAGATCAGCAACGACCGCGGCCGCATCGTCGTCAACGACAAGATGGAGACCAGCGTTCCCGGCGTGTATGCCATCGGCGACTGCGTTCTGGGCCATGCCCAGCTCGCCCACACCGCTTCCGCCATGGGCGAGGTCGCCGCGGAGAACATCATGGGTCAGGAAGCCCATTACGACGAAAAGACCAACCCCACCTGCGTGTACATGGAGCCGGAGGCTGCGTCCGTCGGCCTGACCGAGGAGCAGTGCAAGGCCAAGGGCATCGACTACAAGGTCGGCAAGTTCCCCATGAGCGCCAACGGCAAGGCTCTGATCCTCAACGGCGGCGAGGGCCTCGTGAAGATCATCGCCGACGCGAAGTACGAGGAAGTGCTGGGTATGCACATCATCGGGCCTCGTGCCACCGACCTGATCGCCGAGGGTGCGCTGGCCATCCGTCTGGAGGCCACGGTGGAGGAGCTGATCTCCACCATCCACTCTCACCCCACCGTCACCGAGACCATGCGCGAGGCGGCGCTGAACGTGGAGAAGCGCGCCATCCACACCAGAAACTGACTCCGGCGGCGGAACGCGGGCAGCGCTGCACCCCGTCGGAGAAAAACCGCAAAGCTCGAACGCGTATCCGGCCGGCAGCCCGTGGGCTGCCGGCCGGATACATTATGTATATAATGTATTGCCTGCGCAGAAAAATGACGGCCATTACGGCGCGGCGCACCCCAAAACGGGACGCGGAACGTCGGACGGGAACTGACCGCCCCGCTCCCAGCTCACAAGTCAGAGAGGGGACGTCCCTTGATATGCTCCCTCACTTTTGCAGAGACGGCAGTACATAGTAAAACAGAGGCCCGCATAGGAGAAGATGCGCATAGTATATGATGCAGAGTGGGCCAGAGGCGGTTACCGGGGGAAGTTCTTCAGCGTGGCACACCGTTCTGAAACAGCAAGTGAAGGACAAGTTTTTACAGCTCTTCGGAACATCGTGGGTCATGTCTGCTGATATGAAGATGAAATATCAGTACAGCGGCAGGGTGTCTGCCCACTTCCGTTGAGGTCAGCGTTTGGGTTAGAAAAAAGCACAACTGCAAAATAATAACTTATGAAAAACAAAACTCCTTGAAATCAGACGATTTCAAGGAGTTTTGGTACGCCGTAAGGGATTTTCCCCCGGCTTTCTGGTCCGTAGGCTGCCTCACGCACAAACCGGAGCCGTTTCGGATCTGATTTGCCCCTTTTGCCGCCATTCGCTCGGCGGATTTTCCATTGTTCCTGTTCAGACCTGCCCGCTCCGATCCCATTCTGGGTCAAAAGTGGGTCGGGGACAGGATATCCAGATTCTGCCGACATGGTGTTGAAAATTTTTCTTGCGTAGCGGAATGGCACATGTTATTATAAAAGTGCAATCGCAAGTATAGTGTTGGGGGACTGATAATTTTGCCAAGAGGAAAACTGTTAAACGGTCTGGTGACCCAGCAGAAGATCCTGCGGGGGGCGGTGGCGCTGTTTCTGGAAAAGGGCTACACGAAAACCACCACCGGCGAGATCGCGAAGGCGGCGGGCATCGGGCAGAGTTCGTTTTTCCACGTCTTTCCCAACAAAGAGGCGCTGCTGCTGGAGCTGGTAAAGCGGATGTTCAGCGGGCAATTCGCTCTGGCGGGACAGCACAGCGGGGAAC
>CAKTMK010000042.1 GCA_934574045.1 uncultured Oscillibacter sp.
GTGATCTTGTGCGCACATTCATTCCTGCAGACGGTGCATACGCCATTCTCAAACTCGTTATGCGGGCAGACATAGCCGCAGGCGCAGACGTACTTCCCATCGATGTTCCGCGCAAACTCGTGCTTGGTATGCTCCACGACCACCAGAGCCATGTCATGCTCGGCGTAGTTATTTATGGTATACGCGTTCAAAAGGCCATTGTCCTCGGTCAATGTCCCATTGCCCTCGTTATAGCTGCGCAGTCTGAACGCCGTGCCCTCGGGCAGATAGTCCGACAGGTGCTTGCCCTCCGGGACCTTCAGGCCGTAGACCAGCGTCGCGCCCGTTTCAAGCGTCAGATTGCCGTTCTCCAGCTCGATCGCGGGGGCGGGAGGAAGCAGTGCGCCACCGTCCTTATTGCTGCCGATCACGACCGCGTTTCCCTCTACCGTCACGCTGCCGCCGGTGATCTGGATCCCACATTTTCCGTTGGTACGCAGTTCCTGACTGATCGTTCCGTTTTTCAGCGTCACGCTGCCGCCGGTGACGGTCAGCGGGGTCTTCTGTGTGATATTGGAATTAACATCCTCGTAGACACGCCATGTCTTCCCGTTCAGGTCAACGGTAAGCGTGCCGCCCGTGACGGTGACGTTTTCCGACACATCCCGCGCCAGCGTCACCGTGCCGCCGTCCGCCGCTTTCGCCGCCGCGTTGACGGCTGCCTGCAGGGAGGCGTACTGCTGTCCGTTGTACTCCGCCGACTTTCTTATACCGCAGACACAAGCTCCGTCCTCCCCGAAGGTGTGCTTCTCACCAGCGGAAGTCCAGCCACAACGATTGCAGCTTGTTTTGTGGGTCAGGCCGTCAGGATTGGGGTTATACTGCGTTGCATGCTCTTCCGTACCCAGCTTCTTCCCGCAGACGCAGTAAATATCGTGCTGACTGCCATCCGCGGAGACATATTTCTCAGCCTTGTGCGTTTCCGACCCGCCGTCCGCGCCGCACAGGGTGCAGGTCTTCGTGTGCTTGTCGTTCTCGACTTTGTACTCCCACACATGCTCGCTGCACTTGGTGACGGTAACGGAGGTGCCGTCGGTGATGCCGGGATCGCACGCAGTGTTCAGATCGTCTGTCCTGACGCATTTCATGCCCGGAGCGATTTTGACAGTCACTTTCCCTCTGGCATAGGCGCCATTTCCGATGGCCTGTGCGTCCTTGCCGCCCGACTTGGCCGTCACCGTGCCGCCGAAAATGTTCACCGCCATGGTGCTCTTGTACCCGTAGTTGGCGTTCGAGCCGATACCGGCGCCGAAAAGGCCCGAAAAAAATGGGTTGGACGTGCCCGTCGCTGTGATAACGCCGCCGTAGATGTTCAATGCAGTTTCATTGCCGTCCTGGGCGCTGTTGTCATAAATGCCAGCGCAGCCGGAGTCGGATGGACCGGAGCAGATCAGCGTGCCGGTGCCGCCGCTCTGTGCATAGATATTCAGGGTTGCCGGCTTTGTAAACTGGCCGTTCAGGGCAATGCCCTCGTTCAGCGTCACCGTCACTCCGTCGCAGAGGATCAGGTTGACGGTGCCGTAGACCTGAAGCGGGTCATCCGCTGTAAAGCTGCTATTGGCGGCGAACCATGTCTCCTCGCCCGCCGATGCGTCCGTGAAGCCCGCCGCCGTCAGTTCCGTGCAGCCCGCGTGTGTCTGCTCGGTACCGTCTGCGCCAATGTAGGAAAACTCGCCCGCGGGGCGCACCGCGACGGTGGTATTGCCCACCACGCCATGGGTATCGTCGCTGTATTTGGACTCGCTTCTTCATTGCTCGTTCCTCCTGTATGTTCCAATTTTCGTTTGCACACAGCGTTCTTGTCCTCCGTATGGAATACGGAGGACAGGGGTACCCCCCCCTGCGGCGGGCCGGTTACGGTTTCCCGCTCCGGGCGCAGAAGCGCCCCCATTTTGTATGATACCATTATACACCGCACGCCCGCGTGCGATACAAGCCCCGTTTCCCGTTCCCTGCCCAAATTTTATCCAAGACGATTTGGGCAGTTTGCTGAGAAACGGAGCGCGGTATTCCGCCGGAGCCGCCTGCTCCGGCACAGAACACCACATTATATTTTATTATAGAACACAAAGAGAAAAATGTAAATCATACCAAAGTATGAGAGAAAGACGATCCCGCCCGTGCCGAAGCGCGGGCCGGAAGATGGCACTTGAATGCGTCCGCCGCTTTTCGTATAATGTCCGTGAGCTGGAAGGAAAGGAGGCGGCGGGATGATCCCGGACGAGACGCTGTACCGCCGCTATCTGGGCGGCGACGACGAGGGGCTGAACGCGCTGATGGAGCGCCACGGCGACCGGCTGACGCTCTATCTGGACGGCTGCCTGCACGATACCCACGAGGCGGAGGACGTGATGATTGAGGCGTTTGCCCGCCTGATCGCCAGCCGTCCGGACATCCGGGACGGCGGCTTCCGGGCCTATCTTTACAAGACCGCCCGCCGCCTTGCGCTCCGGCTGCTGGCCCGGCGGCGGGCGCGGCAGACGTTTTCGCTGGACGAGCTGACGGAGGAGCCGGAGGGCCGTGAGCTGGTGGAGCAGACCGTTCAGGCGGCGGAGAGCGGGCGCATCCTGCGCGCGTGCATGGCGGAGCTGCGGCCGGACTACCGCGAGGCGCTGTTTCTGGTCTATTTCGAGGGACTGAGCCACGCGGAGGCCGCCGCCGTCATGGGCAAGTGGGAAAAGCAGGTGGCGGACCTTGTTTACCGCGGAAGAAACGCGCTGCGAAAGCGTCTGGAACAGGAGGGGATCAGCCATGCGCACGAATGAGGCCCGCGCCGCCGCAGTCCGGCGGCGGGCGGAGGAGCTGGAGCGGCAGGCCCGCCGCAGGCGCGGGCGGGCGGCGGCTGCCCTCTGCGTAACGGCGGGGCTTGGACTGACCGTGTGGGCCGCGCTGGCGGCCACCGGCGCGGCGGACGGCTCGGGCGCGGAGTACGGCGGCGGACTGACCGCCAGCATATTCAGCGGCGGGAGCCTTGGGTATCTGGCGGTGGGGCTGCTGGCGTTCGCGCTGGGCGCGTGCGTCACGCTGCTGTGCCTGCGCCTGTGGGACGGCGGAGGACGGCGGAATGATTGAGCTGGCGGACTATCTGGTGCAGCTTTCCGCGGCGGCAGCGGGCTTCTGCGCCGCCCTGCGGCGGTATCTGCGGCTCCGCCGCCAGCCGTGGTTCCTGCTGGCGTGCTTTTACGGCACCTTCGCCCTCGGCACCCTGTACTGGACGTTGCACCTGCTGCTGCAGCAGGAGACGCCGCAGATCTTTTACGTCTCCGACCTTGCTTGGACGGCCAGCTTCGTCTTTCTCCTGACGCTGTCGTTCACGCTGCCCGGCGCGGCGGAGCGGCGCTTCCGCGCGCCGCTGTGCTGGGCGGTCCCGGCGGTATGCCTGCCGCAGTTCGGGCTGTACGTCACCCACGGGGACGTGCTGTCCAATGTGCTCATGTGCGGCATGACGATGCTGCTGGCGTGGCGCGCCGTCCGGGGTCTGGCATGGGCCGGACGCTCCGGGGAGGGGCGGCTGCGCCCCTTCCACAGGGCGGTCCTCTGCTTCACGGCGCTGGAATACGCCCTGTGGACCGCCTCCTGCTTCTGGACCGGGGACACGCTGAAAAACCCCTATTTCTGGTTCGACCTCCTGCTCTCGCTGGCCATGCTGGGGTTCCTCCCGGCGGTGAGAAAGGCGGCGGACGCATGACGTACATTGAAAATATTTTCGTCTGCATGGCGGCGCCGCTGGCCGCGGCGCTGCTGTTTCTGGGGCGCAAGGGCCGCCCCGCCCTGCTGTTCTGTCTGGCGGGGATGGGGGCGTGCCTGCTCTCGGCGTATCTCAACACGTTTTTCGCCCAGCTCTGCCGCGCGGACGCGGTGAACGCCGCCACGCAGGTGGCGCCGGTGGTGGAGGAGATCATGAAGCTGCTGCCGCTGCTCTTTTACCTCGCGGTGTTCGAGCCGGAGGCGAAGCGGTTCCGGCTGGCCGCCATCGTGACCGCCGCCAGCTTCGCCACGTTTGAAAACGTCTGCTATCTGACCCAGAACGGTGCGGGACAGTTCACCTATCTCCTGATCCGCGGCTTTGGGACGGGGGCCATGCACGTGGTCTGCGGCAGCGTTTACGGCAGCGCCCTGCGCCCCGTGTGGACGGACCGCGCCCTGCGGGCGTCCTGCATTCTGGGTCTTTTGTGTGTGGCCATCATCTACCACGCCATCTATAACCTCCTTGTGAGCGTGGGTGGCGCGCCGCGGCTGGCGGCCTATTTCGTCCCGATGCTCACGGCGCTGTGCTTCCGCGCCGCGGGCGGGTGGGAGCGTCCCCTCGGCAGAACGGACCGCTGAACGGCGGCCCGTTCTTTTTTTGAAAAAATTTTCGGTTTTGGGTGCGTAGTTTTCAAAAATCCCGCCTCTACATAGGTAACAGGATATTTCAGAGAGGGGGACTGCGGATGACCGACACCTCGGAGCGCGTCCGGCGCGCGAAGGACGCGGCGGGGCGGCTGACGCGGCGGCGGGAGCGGAACGCGCTGCGCCGTCTAGGCGCGCTGTGCGCGGCGCTGGCGCTGAGCCTTGCCGGGGCGCTGGCCCAGTTTACCGGCGGCGCGGAGGGCGCGGTGCTGGGAATGCACGGAGCCACGCTGCTCTCAGACAGCGCGGGCGGCTACGTGCTGGTGGCGGTGGCATCGTTTGCGCTGTCGTCGGCGCTGACGCTGGCCTGCGTGCGCCTGCGCGAACAAGGCCGGCAGAGCGAGACCAAAGACCGTGAAAGGGCGGAGCCGCCCTCGGCGGATCAATAGCATTTTCCAAGGGGATATCCCCTTGGCTCCTCCGCAGGAGGAGCCGGACGAATCATTACGGAGGTATCACGATGAAACGAACGCTATGGACCCTTTTGCTGGCCCTCGGCATGACGCTGGCGCTGTGCGTGGGCGCGGGCGCGACGACGCAGACTGACTTTGATGAGGCTCTGAATACGGGGAAAACCGTCAAGCTGGAGAACGACTTCACATACTCCGGTCTCTTGTATGTTTACAGTTCTCTCGCCATCGACCTGAACGGCTATGCGCTGGAGATCCCTGACGGCATCTATGTCGCTCAAGGCGCTCGCCTGACCATCAAGGACAACAGCGGCAGAACTACACCCCACAGCTTCAAGCGCACCGGCGGCCGCTGGGAGTGGGACAAAACCGGTACTCCCTTTTAAGTTAATTGTTGCTACTGCTTGGGTAGCCAATTATAATGTAGATTTATTCATTAAGGGACATAAAGTGAGGCTCCATCCTTATCGGGTGGAGCCTCAACATTTATTACCAAGTTAGTAGAAGTTTATCATGTACAACCTCGTTAGTCATACCCTTACCGGAGTTTTGCAGACGATCTATCATTGAAGTGCCACAGTTAACTATCAGCTCTCTTTCAAATAGTCCAGATGGAATATCAACAGAAATGTCTTTTTTCTTCGACTCTCGGGTACTGTTAATCGAAAGCATCACATAGGCACCGCGATCTTTACATTCTGCAATCTTGTTCCATAAACACTCAATGTTAAATGCTTGCGCTCCGTAAATAATGCTCTGACTATGGGTATATGGAGGATCACAATAAACTAAGTCTCCGCATTGAGGTTTTGACATGGCTTCTTCAAAGCTTTTAACATTAAAGTCTGCTTTCTGTACTAAATCAGACCACAGGTTTACTCTTTGCTCGAATGAAGATGGACTGATGGGTTTATGAGGTCCTCTGGGCGTACTCATATATCCATCAGCCTTTCGAAATCGAATAATGCCAGAATAGCAGGTTCTTGATAACAAACAAAAATCATAGGCATTGTGGCTTTGATTGAAGCGATCTTTTATGACCTCATACTGAACTTCTGGATTATCATAGTATGCGGAAATTTCCTTAGCGTAGTAATCAGCAAGCTCTGAAGGATTATCTTTTACTGATCTGAATATATCAATCAAGAACGGAAGGACATCGCTACCATAGGCATGTTCAAAGTGAGGGAACATGCTTGTAGCATCTTGCATAAGCAATTCTGCAAGAACTGCACCACTTCCAAGGAATGGTTCATAGTAATTGTTGAATGAACTTGGCATATAAGATACGATTGTATCTGCAAATCTCTGTTTGTTTCCTATCCATTTTAGGAGTGCGGGAACCATTCTATCACCTCACTATCGTAACTTATAGTCTGTAGACGTAAAGTCTACATCGACATTATAATAAATTCGATGGGAGGTGTCAAGTAATGCAGGAGCATATTTTAATACGTTATGGTCAAGCCGTCCGAAAAGTGCGTCTTGAACAAGGTATTTCACAAGAAGAACTTGCAGATCGCTGTGGCTTACACCGTACATACATCAGTGATATTGAGCTTGGTAAGCGGAACTTGTCTTTAGAAAATATCGAACGGATAGCTATTTCGCTAAATAGGTCTTTATCCGAATTCTTTAAGGAGGTGGAGTAACTATGCAAGCTTTTCCGGAGTTCATACATATGCCTACCGCCTTTTGGGCAATGATTAAATATGTTTCCGAAACATTGGGGTACACTGTCAGAGGACAAGGTATTGTCCGTACTTACTCCATAGATGAGATTGATGCTCTTGTGTCTCAAAACGGCATTGTTGTTGATTATGACACTGTTGAGATGGCAAAGCTGTACTTTGATATGCGTGCTGACTTGCTTAACAATGTTGTGCAGCATAATTTGATGAACGCCAATGAAGCAAGAGAAGCTTTTGAACATCTGCGTCCCCTGCACCGTAACAACAACTTTCGGTGCAAACTCCCTATGAATAAGCAAAAGGGAGCTATGAAACAGGTAGCCTTCTTTACAGCAATCATAAATATTATTGCAGAAGATACTATACGTCATTCTTCCATTTTTGATGGCTCTCTTGGATTTAATGATGATCCCAGAGGACTGGTATATGTATTTGACGATAAAAACCATATTATTGGTGCATCTTCCAGACGTTTTGATGGTGCGTATCCAAATATTATCAATCCAAGAATAGTATGGGAAATCAAGGAATACTACTATGCAACAACATTTGGTAGTCGTGTCGCCGATGGTGTTTATGAAACCCAATTAGACGGTTATGAGTTCAAGGACATATCGTATCGTTCTGGTAAGCTGATTACACATGTATTCTTTCTTGATGCCTATAAAACATGGTGGGAAGATGGGAAATCCTATCTTTGCAGGATTATTGATATTCTCAACTCTGGCCTTGTTGATGAGGTTATTGTTGGTCGAGAAGTTTTCCACAGATGGCCAGAGTTGTTAGAGTCTATTATTGAAGAATAAGCAAAAGGATCAGAGGTCGGTTGACTTCTGATCCTTTCGTTTACTCCATTGGTTTGATTGTCGTTTCAATGTGGTTAATTTCATCTTGGGTTAGACCGTACTTTTCATACAACAGTTGGTCTGTCCATGGATGGGAGAAATCCAGTAAGGGAACAAGCCTGTACTGCTTATATGTCATATATGCAGAACCAACTAAACGGCTTATCAGAAATCTAATAAACTTTGTTTTCAAATACTCGGCGCAGTTGGTAGCCTGTTCCATTGTATCAAAAGAAGATATAACCATGTAAGTTAGTGTACACACTTGGGCTGGTGACAGTATTTTGGGGTTGTTAATTACATTCAAAAGTCCACCTTCAGCAACCAAAGCCATTCCACCATCCGCGTTAAGAGTTCCGGTTATAACATTGTATTTGTCAATCAGATCAATTCCCTTTGATATTTCATCTCGCTCAATATAGGCAGTTTCATCATAGGGTGCCGGCTCCCTCTGGGCGCCGGTGCCCTGTCTTTATTCTCTGTACTTTTCCAGAAAACACGCGCCGGGTGCTTTTTCCCGCCCGGTCCTTCCGGCGAACGGTCTCCCCATGACCGGATAAAAGCGGAGCTGCAATGCAGCTCCGCTTTTTCTGCGGAAATCTGCCCGCTTTTCCCGCCCGCGCGGCGGACGAACGACGCCGGATATCCGTGTTCCGGCGCGATCAAGCTCGCAGGCGAAGCCAAAAGCGCGGCGGCGAGGCCTCTCCAGTGGATATGTGCCGGACAGACCCGCCGTATGGAAATGCGGCGGTCCTGCTTCTACGGTTCTCCGGCAGGACGGCAGGAAGGCGGACGCAACGGAGAAGGCTCCGTGAATCGCCCTCCTGCGCCGTCTGCCGCCGCGGACGGAAAACGAGGAAGCTCCCGTCCCGCTTTCGCGGGGCGGGAGCCTTGCATCATCGGATCACCAGCGGACCAGCTTATAGTAAACTCCGGCGGTGGCGCGGTACACCAGCGCGTAGACCCCGGCAAACACGGCCAGCGTCCCCAGCGTGCACCACAGTGTCAGCATCGCGTTGTGCAGGGAAAAGAGCATCAGCAGCCGGGTCATCAGGCCGAAGTCGAACGCGACGTGGACCGCCGCCGCCAGCAGCGGCGCAAAAAAGACCACCCGCAGCTGGGAATTGACGGAGCGGCGCACCATCTCCGGCTCCATGCCTACTTTCTGCATCACCAGATAGCGCTCCCGGTCCTCATAGCCCTCGGAGATCTGCTTGTAGTAAATAATGAGCACCGCGGCCATCAGAAAAATCAGTCCCAGAAACACACCCAAGAAGAAAAATCCGCCGTTGAGCGCGTAATATTCCTCGCCAAAGCTCTCCCGTGTCTCTAAATTCAGAAACGCCCAGCTCCCCAAGTCGGCGGAAGCGACCTCCTCCTCTGTCTGCTCCACGCCGTCGGCCGTCAGTCCCTCCACGGACCAGAAGCCCTGCCACGTCATCGGCTTTGCGCTGCCGCCCAGCGCGGCCCGCTGTCCGTCATACAGCGCGGCGAGGTCGTCTCCGTTCATCACAAGATACCAGACCTCCAGCGCGGACTGGCAGAACTGCCGCGGCGCGGGATATGCTTCGTCCCCGGCCTGTCCGCTCAGGGAAAGCGTCTGCCCGCCGGGAAAGCGGAAGGTCAGATCTGTCTGGACGGGCCTTCCGCCGCGGTACATCCGCGCCTGCCCCGCGGCCAGCTCCGGCGCGGACGCGCCGGTCAGGGCGGCGTAATCCTCCGCGCTCATGGCGCACAGCGAGACGCTGGCCGTGGAGAGAAAGCGCCGGATCCCCAGCGCGCCGTCCTCCTCGGCGGCAAACAGCTCCAGAAAGCGATAGGACGGCATTGCTTCGGCGGAAAGGCCCCGGCGTTCCAGCGCGCCGGTCAGGGCGGCGGACATGGCGTCCTCGTCAAAGGTGCCCCGCTCCGGGAAATACCCCGCCTCCGCCCGCAGCTCGACGGGGAACTGAAGGTCCAGCGTCTCCTCGCTGCCCAGATACAGCGCCAGCGTGCCGGAGACCATCACCAGCACCATGGTGGACAGGATGCAGATGTTGGCAAGGCCCTCGGCGTTGCGCTTCATGCGGTGCAGCATCCCGGACACGCCGATGAAGTGATCCGTGCGGTAATAGTAGCGCCGGTTGGCGCGCAGCGCCTTGAGCACGGCGATGCTCACCGCGGAAAACATGCAGTACGTCCCCACGATCACCAGCGCCACCGCTATAAAGTAGAGCGAGAGCGCTGCCGTGGCAGTGCGGGTGGTGAGGGCGATGGCATAGCCCGCGCCCAGCGTGATCACGCCCAGCGCCGCCGTGAACCAGCGGGTCTTTGGCTCCCGCTCGCCGGCGCCGCCCTCCCGCAGGAGCTGCGCCGGGTCCTGCACATGGATGCGCCGCAGGTCCAGCAGCAGGTTCACCAGCAGCACCGCGCCGAAAAACGCCGCCGTGACCCCCAGCGAGGACCACGAGACGTAAAACCCGAAGCAGGAGGGCAGCCGCATCATGCGGCACAGCAGCAGCGCCGCCAGCTTCTGCAGCAGCAGTCCCACGAGGAAGCCGCCGCCCACGCCCGCGAGAAAGGTGTACAGCGTCTCAAAGCCCAGCATGGCGGCGATGTGCCGCTTGCCCATGCCCAGCACATTGTATAGCCCCAGCTCCTTTTTGCGCCGCTTCATGAGAAAGCTGTTGGTATACAGCAGGAAGATGACCGAAAACAGCCCCAGCACCACGATGCCCATATACATGAACATCTGCAAATAGGCATACCGGGTGGAGCTGGGCAGATCCGGCGCGTGAGCCAGAGCGTTGACGATGTAAAATGCCGCCGCCGTGCCCACCACCGTCAGCAGGTACGGCCCGTAGAACCGGCGGCTGCGCAGCAGGTTCGTCAGCGCCATGCGGGGATAGAAGCCGCCCTTACGCATGAAGCTCACCGCCTTGCGCCAGCACCGTCAGCGTGTCGGAAATGCGGCCGAACTGGACCTCCTGCGTGTTCTCGCCCCGGTAGAGCTGGTGATACACCTCGCCGTCCCGCAGGAACAGGACCCGCCGGGCGTGGCTGGCGGCCTTGACGGAGTGGGTCACCATCAGGATGGTCTGGCCCCCGGCGTTGATCTGCCCAAAGAGATCCAGAAGCTGGTCCGCCGCCCGGGAATCCAGCGCGCCGGTGGGTTCGTCCGCCAGAACGATCTGAGGTGCGGTGATGAGCGCCCGCGCCACGGCGCAGCGCTGCTTCTGCCCGCCGGAGACCTCGTAGGGGAACTTCTCCAGCAGCGGCTCGATCTCCAGCCGCTGCGCCAGCGGCCGGAGCGCCCGCTCCATCTCGGGATACTCCCGCCCGGCCAGCACCAGCGGCAGCAGGATGTTGTCCTTCAGGGAAAACGTGTCCAGCAGGTTGAAGTCCTGAAACACGAAGCCCAGATGGGTCCGGCGGAAGGCGGCCATGTCCTTCTCCCGGATGTCCGAGAGCGCCCGCCCGTTGAGCAGCACCTCGCCCGACGTGGGGCGGTCCAGCGCCGCGAGAATGTTCAAAAGGGTGGTCTTTCCGGAGCCGGACTCGCCCATGATGGCCACGTACTCCCCCGGCTCCACCGAGAAATTGACGTTTTTCAGCGCCTCCACCTGATTTCCGCCGAAGCGGGTGGTATAGATCTTTTGAAGATGGGATACTTCCAGAAGCGGCATATCAAAATTCCTCCTTATCCATGCTCCCATCTTACCCCCGCGGGGACGGGCGTGCCATCTATCGGGCTTACGTTTTCGCCCGGAACCTTACAGTTTTGTAAGGTTCCGGGCGGCGCTCACTCCGTTTCCAGCCGTCCGTCATGGAGCAGCAGGCGGACGATGGTCCCCTCCCCGGGACGGGATGACACGGTGATCCCGTGGCCCAGTCCGGTCAGCACCCGGCGGCAGAGGTACAGGCCCATGCCGGTGGCCCTGCGGTCCTCCCGGCCGTTGCAGCCCGTGAAGCCCTTTTCAAAGATCCGGGGCAGATCCTCGGACCGGATGCCGATGCCGCTGTCCGCGATCACCAGCGTCTCCCCGTCCGGATAGATGCGGACCCTGCCGCCCTCCGGCGTGTATTTTACCGCGTTGGAGAGGAGCTGGCCGATCACAAAGCCCAGCCACTTTTCATCCGTCAGGACCGTGCGGCCCGTCTCCCGGAAGTCCAGCGTCAGCTTTTTCAGGATGAACAGCCGGGCGTACCGCCGCAGCGCCCCGCGCACGACCTCATCCAGCCCGCACCGGCGCAGCACGTAATCCGTGGACTCGCTGTCCAGCCGCAGATAGCTCAGCGCCATCTGCACGTATTCCTCGATCTTCAAAAGCTCCGCCGCCAGCGCCTCCCGGTCCGGCTCCCCGCCGGACTGAAGCAGCAGCCGCCCCGCCGCGATGGGCGTTTTGATCTGGTGCGCCCAGAGGGTGTAATCCTCCAGCAGCTCCTGCCGCCGCGCCTCGCTCCGGGCCAGCAGGCGCGCCCGGTGGCCGCACACGGCCCGCAGCAGCGCCTGATAATCTTCCTCCAGCATCCCCCGGGCCGGCGGCAGGGGCAGCACCGTCTCGTTCACCGCGTCCAGCAGGCGGCGCAGCTCCCGGTGGCGGCGGGCAAAGCCCGCGTACCCCGCGGCAAAGACCGCCAGCCCCAGCGCGGCGCACAGCAGCGCCGCGTATCCCACCGCCGCGGCAGGATAGCCGTACAGCGCCACCACGGCGGCGAAGACCGCGGCGCACGACGCCAGAAACAGCCCCGTGCGGCGCTGGCGGCGGATATACTCCAGCAGCATCCCTCAGCCCTCCGTCAGATAGCCCGCGCCCTTTTTCGTGCGGATCAGGTCCTCCAGACCCGCGGTGCGCAGCTTGCGGCGCAGGCGGGCAATGTTCACCGTCAGCGTGTTCTCGTCCACGAACGCGTCGGACTCCCACAGCCGGGTCATCAGGCTCTCCCGGCTGACCACCCGGCCCCGGTTCTCCAGCAGCATCTGCAAGATCTTCAATTCGTTCCACGTCAGCTCCAGCTTCGTCTCCCCGGCGCTCAGCGTTCCATCCGACACGTTGAGCACGCCGCCGCCGCAGGACATCACCTGCGCGGCGGGACCGGCGAAGTCATACGCCCGGCGCACCAGCGCCTGCACCTTGGCGGAGAGGACCGCCAGATCGAAGGGCTTGGCCAGAAAATCGTCCCCGCCCATGTTCATGGCCATGATCTGGTTCATGTTGTCCGCGGCGGAGGAGATGAACAGGATCGGGACCTGCGAGAGCTTTCGGATCTCCGCGCACCAGTAGTATCCGTTGAAAAACGGCAGCGACACGTCCAGCAGCACCAGCTGCGCCTGAGATGCGGCGAACTCCGCCGTCACGTTCTGAAAGTCCCTGACGCACACCGGCCGGTGGCCCCAGCTTTTCAGGTGCTCCGCCATGGCCCCGGCGATCACCGGGTCGTCCTCCACGATCAAAATTCGGCAGCCGTTCATCCTACCTCTCCCTCCGCTTTCGTATGCGTCCTATTATAGCGCGTTCCCCTTTTCTGCGCAATGCCGTCCCGGACGGGGCGGGGCGGGCGGAAGTTTGTGGAATATTTCCCGCCCGGGCGGAAAAATCGCTCTTGAATCCGGCGGGCAAAGATGGTATGATGTTCTCCAATGATAGAGGCGCGGATGAGACGGCGCTGCGGGAGCCGACGGGCAGAGAACGCAGCGGAAGCGATTCCGCCGAACCGGGACGGCAGGTATGCCGCTTCGGTGGGGCCGGGGAGAACATCTCCGGGACTGTCCGCGGGGGACCGCGGGGGCGCTATCTGCTCACAGGGTACTCCACACAGCGCGCGTTCCGGCGCCTTTGCGTGGAAGCGATTGTCGGTAGAGAGCGTTTTCTCTACCGATTTTTTTGTTGCACCGCACAAAATAAACGTATGGAGGAAACACTATGAAATTTGAACACGTACAGGGTTCCATCGTCGCCATGGTCACGCCGTTCCATGCGGATGGGAGCGTGAATTTCGACGTGCTGACCCAGCTTCTGGAGCGCCAGATCGCCGGCGGGACGGACGCCATTCTCACCCTCGGCACCACCGGCGAATCCGCCGCCATGACCCACGAGGAGGACGCCTCCGTGGTGGAGCACACGCTCAAGGTGGTCAACGGGCGGGTGCCCGTGATCGTGGGCAGCGGCTCCAACTGCACCGCCACGCAGGTGGAAAAGAGCCGGCTGTACGCGTCCATGGGCGCGGACGCGCTGCTGCTGATCGCTCCGTATTACAACAAGGCCAACGCCGAAGGAATGTACCGCCACTTCGCCGACACGGCGGACGCGGTGGATATCCCCTGCATCCTCTATAACGTCCCCGGCCGCACGGGCTGCTCCATCCCCGTGGGCGTGGTGGAGCGCCTTGCGAAGCACCCCAATGTGGCCGGCATCAAGGAGGCCAGCGGCGACATGGCCTACGCCATGAAGATCGCCCACTGCATCGGGCCGGACTTCGCGCTCTACTCCGGCAACGACGACATCACCATCCCCCTCATGAGCATCGGCGGCAGCGGCGTGATCTCCGTGTTCGCCAACGTGATGCCCAAGAAGTGCCACGAGATCGTGCGGGAGTATCTCACCGGCGACCGCACCCGCGCCGTGGCGGAGCATCTGCGGTATCTGCGGCTGATGAACGACCTGTTCCTTGAGGTCAATCCCATCCCCGTCAAGACCGCGCTGAATCTGATGGGTCTCAACGCCGGACCGATGCGCCTGCCGCTCTATGAAATGAGCGCCGAGGCCCGGGGAAAGCTGGAGGCCACGATGCAGGAGGCGGGTCTGCTGTGAAGCTCATACTGATCGGCCGGGGCAGGATGGGTTCGCTGCTGGAGGCCTCGGCAGCGGAGCGGGGCGACGAGGTGCTGGCCGCGCTGGGCCGGAGCGACCTCGATCGGCTGGAAACGCTCCCGGCGGCGGACATGGTCATCGACTTTTCCCGTCCGGAGACGCTGGACGCGGTGTGCGCCTACGTCCGCCGGACGGGGACGTCCCTCCTCTCCGGCACCACCGGCTATTCCCCGGAGGAGCTGGAGCGGCTGCGGGAACTGAGCGCGTATGCCCCGGTGCTGTACGCCGCAAACTATTCTCTGGGCGTGGCCGTGTTCCGCCGGGTGCTCTCCCAGATCTCCGACACGCTCAAGCCCTCCTTTGACATCGAGATCGAGGAGACCCACCACAACCAGAAGGCGGACGCCCCCAGCGGCACCGCCAAGCTGCTGCTGGAGGCCATCGACCCCGCCGGGGAGTACACCCCGGTATACGGCCGGGAGGGCAATGTGGGCCGCCGGACGAAAAAGGAGATCGGCGTACACGCCCTGCGGGGCGGCACCGTGGCCGGGACCCACACCGTCCACTTCTTCGGGCTGGACGAGGAGCTGGAGATCACCCACCGGGCGGCCAGCCGCCAGATCTTCGTCAGCGGCGCGCTGCACGCGGCGCACCTGCTGGAGGGGAAGGCCAAGGGCTGGTACAGCCTCGAAAATCTGCTGTTTGGAGAGTAAGCCATGAATGCACAGGAGATCATCGACTATATCGCAAATTCTGAGAAAAAGACCCCCGTCAAGCTCTATGTGAACGAGACGGCCCCCATCGACTTCGGCTCCGCCCAGGTGTTCACCGGCGGCGAGAACGACGGCGTGCGCAGCCGGATCGTGTTCGGCGACTGGGTGGAGCTGGCCCCCATTTTGAAGGACAACGCCGATAAAATTGCGCAGCTCGTGGTGGAGAACGACCGGCGCAACTCCGGCGTTCCCCTGCTGGACATGAAGGAGGTCAAGGCCCGCATCGAGCCGGGCGCGATCATCCGGGAAAAGGTGGAGATCGGCGAGGGCGCGGTCATCATGATGGGCGCGGTCATCAACATCGGCGCGGTGGTCGGCCCCGGCACCATGATCGACATGGGCGCCGTTCTGGGCGGACGGGCCACCGTGGGCGCCCGGTGCCACATCGGCGCGGGAGCTGTTCTGGCGGGCGTTGTGGAGCCTGCCTCCGCCACGCCGGTCATCGTGGAGGACGGCGTTCTGGTGGGCGCCAACGCCGTGGTGATCGAGGGCGTCCATGTGGGCGCCAACGCCGTGGTCGCCGCGGGCGCGGTGGTGGTGGAGGACGTGCCGGAAAACGCCGTGGTCGCCGGCTGCCCCGCCCGGGTCATCAAGATGAAGGACGAAAAGACCGAGGGCAAGACCGCCCTGATCGACGCGCTGCGCCGCCTGTAAGCGGACGGCGGAACGCCGGAACTTTCAGATTTTTGCAGGACGCCGTATAAAAAAATTTATTTTTATACGGCGTCCTGTATTTTCTTTTCCCTCGATATATGGTATACTTTGTCGTATTCGTGTGTTAAGGAGATGGAAACTGTGTTGAATACCGCAACAATCTGTATCTCGATCACGGTGGTGATCTATCTGGTCGTCGTGGTGGCCATCGGCGTGGCCTGCTCCCGGCGCAACCGGACCACAGACGACTTTTATCTGGGCGGACGGAAGCTCGGCCCGCTGGTCACGGCCATGAGCGCCGAGGCCTCCGACATGAGCAGCTGGCTTTTGATGGGCCTTCCCGGCGTGGCGTATCTCTCCGGCGTGGCGGACGCGGGCTGGACGGCCATCGGCCTTGCCCTTGGCACCTATCTCAACTGGCTGATCGTGGCGCGGCGCATCCGGCTGTACACCCACAGGATCGACGCCATCACCATCCCCGAATTCTTCTCCAAGCGCTTTGGGGACCGGCGGGGCCTGCTCACCGGCATCGCCGCCGTGGTCATCCTGATCTTCTTCATCCCCTATACCGCCTCCGGCTTCGCCGCCTGCGGGAAGCTGTTCAACAGCCTGTTTCAGGTGGATTACCTGACCGCCATGATCGTCTCCGGCGTGGTGATCGTGGCGTATACCACGCTGGGCGGCTTCCTCGCCGCCTCCACCACGGACTTCATCCAGAGCATCGTCATGACCGTGGCGCTGATCGTGATGGTCCTGTTCGGCATTCACGCCGCGGGCGGACTGGACGCGGTGATGGACAACGCCCGCGCCCTGCCGGGCTATCTGAGCATGACGCTCAGCCACGACATGGCGTCCAACTCCGCCAATCCTTATAGCATCATCACCATTTTCTCCACCGTGGCGTGGGGCCTTGGCTACTTTGGGATGCCCCACATCCTGCTGCGCTTCATGGCCATCGAGGACGAGCGGAAGCTGACGCTCAGCCGCCGCGTGGCCACCGTGTGGGTGGTGATCTCCATGGCCGTGGCCATCTTCATCGGCATTGTGGGCTACGGCGTGACCCTTGCGGGCGGGATCGAATTTCTGGAAGGCTCCGCCTCCGAGACGGTGATCGTGCGGTTGGCGGGCCTGCTGTCCACTCACGGCGTACTGGCCGCGCTGATGGCGGGCGTCGTTCTGGCGGGTATTCTGGCCAGCACCATGTCCACCGCCGACTCCCAGCTTCTGGCCGCAGCGTCCAGCATGTCCCAGAACCTGATGGTGGAGTGCTTCCATGTGAAGCTGGGCGAAAAGCAGAAGGTGACCGCCGCCCGCCTGACCGTCCTTGTCATCTCCCTGATCTCCATGGTCCTCGCCCGGGACCCGAACAGCTCCGTGTTCGGCATCGTCTCCTTCGCGTGGGCGGGCTTCGGCGCGGCGTTCGGCCCCGTGGTGCTCTTCGCCCTGTTCTGGAAGCGGACCAACTGGCAGGGCGCGCTGGCCGGGATGGTCTCCGGCGGCGTGATGATCTTCGTGTGGAAGTATCTGGTCCGTCCGCTGGGCGGCGCGTGGAACATCTACGAGCTGCTGCCCGCGTTTCTGGTGGCCTGCGTGTTCATCGTGGCCGTCAGCCTTGCCACGGCTCCGCCGGACAAGGAGATCACGGACGTGTTCGAGGAAGTCAAGGCCCTGTGACCGGCAGCCCGGTCTCCCGTTCCTGACGCGGAAAACCGGCGCGGCAGAACCTCTGCCGCGCCGGTTTCTTTATCCGGCCGCGCTTTCCGCGGCCCGTCTGCATCAAACCGTCAAACCGGACATCTGAAAATTGGAGGAATCGTGCAATGGAAGTCAGAAAGTACACGGACGGTGACGTGCCCGCCATGGTCCGCATCTGGAACAAAGTCGTGGAGGACGGCGCCGCTTTTCCGCAGGAGGAATTTCTGGACGATGAGAGCGGAAAAGCCTTTTTCGCCGCGCAGACCTACTGCGGCGTGGCGGCGGAGGACGGCGCCGTCGCGGGGCTTTACATCCTGCATCCGAACAACGTCGGCCGCTGCGCCCACATCGCAAACACCAGCTACGCTGTGGACGCGGAGCGCCGGGGCGGCCACATCGGCGAAAAGCTGGTGACGGATTCTCTGGCGCAGGCCAAGCGGCTGGGCTTCCGGGTCATGGAGTTCAACGCGGTGGTGGAAAACAACGTACACGCCCGCCACCTCTATGAGCGGCTGGGCTTCGTGCGGCTGGGGACCATCCCGGGCGGATTCCGGATGAAGGACGGCAGCTATCAGAACATCTGCCCCTATTATCACACGCTGTAAAGCCATTTTACGTTTCACGGCCCGTCCGCAGCTCGGCGGACGGGCCGTGCGTTTTTCCGTTCCTCCCGCGGCCCGCCCGGGCTGCGACTTCCCTGCTCCACCCCGGTTCAGCCCGCCCGCCGGATGTCCATACCGATCTCGAACACCCGCTCCCACGGGAAGCGGTAGTTGGAGAGCGTCAGCTCACCGCAGGGCGTCTCCGTCCACGGGGACAGACCCGTGAGGATGACGCCATCGCTGAAGTTTTTCAGCACCGGCGCGGCAGATACCGCCATGTCCTGCTCCAGCCGCGCGAGGACGGCGGCGCGGTCGATCTCCGGGCGGTAAAAATTGTCCGGACTGCCGCCCAGCTCGTCCCGGACGTAGGCGTACAGATCGTTGCGGACGGTGTTGCGGTAGGCGAAGTCCTTTACCACGCTGTCCGCAAGGGTGCGGACAAAGGCCGTCTCCGCCGCCTCGTCCGGCTCCTTCGGCGCGCCGCAGGTCAGCCGGGCATACCGGGCCGCGCCGTGGGAAATGGCAGTCCCGGTGACGATGGCCATGTCCAAAAACCCGGAGTAGGACAGCAGCAGCCCCAGCTCCGCCTGCTCCGTCAGCGCGTCGTGCACCGTCGTGCCGTAGGCGTCGTTGGCGGCGTCGATGAAGATGGTGGGGATCTGGGCCGTCCGGTTCTCGTTCACCGCGTTCACCGCCGCCCAGACGTAATCCCCCAGCCGCTCCGGCTCCGCCGGGGCGGTGAGCACGAGGATGGAAAGCTCGGTGGGCTTTTTGTCCGTCGGTTGGGCCAGCTCCAGCCCGAAAAAGTCCATATGCTGCTCCACCAGCACGTCCAGCGGCTGATAATCGTAGGCGCAGGCAGGCTCCGTCTCCCGCCCGCCGATATACCGGACGGACGCCCGCGCGCCCTTCCAGCCGCAGTCGCCCAGATACAGCTTCGCAATGGCCTTGAACGCCAGATCGTCCACGCCGGAGAGCAGCGCGTCCCCCTCCCGCAGACCGGCGGAGAGGTAGGCGATCTCATTTTTCTGCACGCTGTCCTCTGCGGAGGAGTCGTCGATCCCCACCAGCAGGTGGAAGCCGCGGTACTTTTTGTCCGAGAGCGTCTCCTGCGTCCGGGCCGAAAGGCGCAGCTTCCGCGCCCGCGCGGCCAGATAATTTTCCAGCGCGCCGTCCGGCAGCGGCTCCGCCGCGTTCAGCTCCAGCTCCTGCCCGTCCGCGCCCAGCCGGTAGTCCGCCACGATGTTCTCCACCGTCAGTTCTCCGCCCGACAGATGGGGCCGGGCGGCAATGCCGTATTCCCGCAGCGCGTTGTACTCGTTCAGGCCGAAGCCGCCGTACCCCACCGTGGGGGCAAGGCGCATCACGCTGTCCAGCAGCCAGACCTCGTTGTGCCTGTC
>CAKTMK010000043.1 GCA_934574045.1 uncultured Oscillibacter sp.
TCCCGTTTTGTCAACCCTTTTCGTCCCCTTTTTTCACTTTTGCTCATATTTTCTATCAATCACCCTTATATCGGGGGCGTCCTTGAGCAATTTTGCCATTTTCAGCAGTCCGGCCCGCTCGTTGGGCGCTTCTCCGTCCACCACTGCCAGCAGCAGACGCTCCAGCGCCGCACCAAGCTCCGGGCCGTGAAAGTCCAGCGCCAGCAGATCCCGGCCGTTCACCGCCAGATCCCGCAGGGAAAAGCAGGCGTTCTCCCTCAAAAGTTCCTCCAAAATCTCCTCGCCCCGGTCCAGCTCCGTCTGCCGCCCGCGGTATTCCGGGGCCTGTCCCAGATTGTCCGCCCGCTTGACCGCCAGAAGCTGCCGGAGCCGCGTCTCGCCCAGCCGCATCAGTGCGCGGCGCACGCCCTTTTCCGTCCGAGGGATATCCCGGTCGTGCCATTCCACCAGCGTGACCACCGCCTGACGAGAGGCGGCGTCGAACCGCAGGCGCTCCATGATCCCGTCCGCCATTCGGGCGCTGACGGCGGGATGACCGTAAAAATGGCCGCCCCGTTCGTCCTGCGTGAAGCAGCGGGGCTTCCCCGCGTCGTGCAGCAGCACCGCCCAGCGCACCAGCCGGTCCGGCGGCGCGTTCTCCAGCGCGTGGAGCGTGTGCTCCCACACATCGTAACAGTGGTAGCGGCTGCGCTGGTCAAAGCCCACCATGGGCAAAAGCTCCGGCAGCACCGTCCCCACCACCTCCGGGTATGCCCGCAGGACCTGCGCCGCCGCCGGACCGCACAGCAGTCCGTCCAGCTCCGCGCGGACCCGCTCCGCCGCGATCCTATTCAAAAGGGACCGGCAGGACCGCAGGCCCCGGTCCGTCTCCGGCTCGGCGGAAAGGCCCAGCACCGCGCAGAAGCGCAGGCCCCGCAGGATGCGCAGCGCATCCTCGGCCAGACGGTCCTCCGCCCGGCCCACACAGCGCAGGGTGCCCGCCCGCAGGTCGTCCCGCCCGCCGAAGGGGTCGCACAGAGTGCCCCGCACATCCGCCGCCATGGCGTTCACCGTGAAATCCCGGCGGCTCAGATCCTCCCGCAGGGAGCGGGTAAAGGTCACGCTGTCGGGCCGCCGCCCGTCGCGGTACGTCCCGTCCGTCCGGAACGTCGTCACCTCTATGCTCTGTCCGCTGCTGCGAACCGTCACCGTCCCGTGGCGCAGGCCCGTGGGCCGCGCCTGCGCGCCGAACAGCTCCAGCACCTGCTCCGGCAGAGCGGAGGTGGCCGCGTCCCAGTCCTGCGGCGTCCGCCCCAGCAGGGAGTCCCGGACGCACCCGCCCACGCACCACGCCTCAAAGCCGTTGGACTCCAGCGTCTGCAGGACCTGCGCCGCATACTCCGGTATCTCGATCAAGCCGCGCCCTCCTCTCCCCGCCCGCGCCGCCGTCTGTGCAATTTCGGCGCGGACCCGGTTGCTTTTTCATCTGTACCCTATTATAATTAAGGTTTGAACCGTCTATACTGAACCATTCCTCTGCCGGACCATCATACCGCAGGTGCGGGCGCTTTTGCAAGGCTCCGGCAGGGTTTTTAAGGAGTAATGATCGTTATGATGCAGAATCCTCAGCCCATTGAAGCGTATATGCTCCCCGGAAAGCGCGTCCATCTGGTGGGGATCGGCGGCGTGTCCATGTGTCCGCTGGCCGAGGTCCTGCGCGGGATGGGCCTAAGCGTCAGCGGCTCGGACATCCGCGAGAGCGATGCGGTCCAGCGTCTGCGGTCGCTGGGCGTCCATGTGGACATTGGGCACAGCGCGGAAAATCTGGGTAACTGCGACTTCGTGATCCGCACCGCCGCCGTCCACGACAACAACCCCGAGATCTCCGGCGCGGTGACCCGGGGCATCCCCGTTTATGAGCGGGCACAGGCACTTGGCGCCATTATGCGCCGCTATCCCAACGCGCTGTGCATCTCCGGCACCCACGGAAAGACCACCACCACCTCCATGTGCACCCACATTTTCATGGCCGCGGAAACGGACCCGACGGTGATGATCGGCGGGACGCTGCCCCTGCTCCACTCGGCCTATCGGGTGGGAAAAGGCGACACCATTATTCTGGAGTCCTGCGAATACTGCAACTCGTTCCTCTCCTTCTTCCCCACCGTGGCGGTCATTCTGAACGTGGAGAGCGACCATCTGGACTTTTTCAAGGATCTGGCGGACATTGAGCGGTCCTTCCGCCGGTTCGCCCAGCTTGTTCCGGAAAACGGCCATATCATCGCCAACGCGGACAACGACGGCGCCATGGCTGCGCTGAAGGATCTGGGCCGCCCGGTGTTCACGTTCGGGCTGGAGCGCACCGCCCACTGCACGGCTCAGGCGCTGGAGGAGACGGCCGACGGCCTGCGCTTCGACGTGACGGTGTACGGCAAGCCGTACGCCCACGTGACGCTCCCCCTTCACGGGCGGCACAATGTGCTCAACGCGCTGGCCGCCGCCTCATCGGCATATATTCTGGGTCTGCCCGGCTCCGCCGTGGAGCGCGGCCTTGCCGGGTTCACCGGCGCGGGGCGGCGGTTTGAGCGCAAGGGCGTTTTCAACGGCGCGGATGTCTACGACGATTACGCCCACCATCCCGACGAGCTGCACGCGCTTCTGACCATGGCCAAAGCCCTGCCCTACCGCCGGGTGGTGCTGGCCTTCCAGCCCCATACCTATTCCCGCACCGCCAAACTGTTTGACCGCTTCGTGGAGGAGCTGAAGCTGGCGGACGTGACGGTGCTGGCGGAGATCTACGCCGCCCGGGAGACCAACACCTCCGGCATCAGCTCCAACGACCTGTGCCGTCAGATCCCCGGCTCGGTCTACTGCTCCACGCTGGAGCAGGTGACGGAGCGGCTCCGCGCCATCGCCCAGCCCGGCGACCTGATCCTCACCGTGGGCGCGGGCGACATCTACCGCGCGGGCGAGGCGCTCCTGCGCGGCTGAAGCTTCCCAAAGAACAGCGCACGGCTCCCCGCAGCGCGGGGAGCCGCGTGAGAGAGAAAGGAACGATCCGGTATGACCATTTCCCCCCTGACGCACAATACCCGGCCCGAGGGCGAGCTTCCGCCGCAGGAGGCCGCGGCGTTCGACCTTCTGGAAAAGCTGGGGATCGAATACGACCGCGTCTCCAGCGACCCCGCCGACACCATGGAAAAGTGCGCCGAGGTCAGCAAGGCTCTGGGCGTGCCCATCTGCAAGAACCTCTTTTTGTGCAACCGGCAGAAAACCCAGTTCTACCTGCTGGCCATGGGGCCGGACAAGCCCTTCCGCACCAAGGATCTCAGCGCGCAAATCGGCTCGTCCCGGCTGTCCTTCGCGCCGGAGGAGTCCCTCTGGGAGCTGCTGCACTGCACCCCCGGCTCCGCCACCGTTCTGGGGCTGATGAACGACACGCAGCACGCCGTCCGCCTGCTGATGGAGCGGGAGGTCTATGAGGCCGAGTATCTGAGCTGCCACCCGTGCCTGTGCACCAGCAGCCTGAAGCTGCGCACCCGGGACGTGCTGGAAAAGCTGCTCCCCTGCACCGGCCACGACGTAAGCGTGGTGGACCTGTAAAAAAACTGAGCCTGCCGAACGGCAGGCTCAGACCATCTGTCCCAGGGAAAAGCGCCGGACCCGGCCCAGCCCCTCCTCGCTGCGGGTGGCCGCGCCGGCCACGTAGCCGGGGAACGTATCCACATAATAAAAATACTCGCCGGGCTGGAGGGGCGTCTCGCCCTCCCGCATGATGCTCACGCCCGCGCCGCTGCGCTTGAAGCGGGCCTCCCGGCGCACCCAGCTCTGGAAAAACGCCTCCTCCGTGGCGGCATCCGCCAGCCGCTTCATCGTCCGGGGGGACACGGGCCGCACCCGTTCGATGTCCACGCCCAGCGGCTCCTCGGAAAGGCCCACCAGCACCGCGCCGCCGGTGTGGCTCAGGCTGAAATGCACGTCCGGCGCGTCCGGAAAGTCCGGCTTTCCCTGCGCGCTCAGCGCGATGGGCGGAAGCTCGCGCCACCGGCGCGTCTCCCACAGGGCGCGGCGCAGAATGGCATAGGCGCACAGCGGCTCCCGCCACTTTTCCCGGTCCCGGACGCGCAGCAGCCGCTCCCGCCGCTCCCGCGGCAGAAGCTCCAGCATCGCCTCCGTTTCCCGCTCGGTCAGCCGGCGGTCCAGCAGCGCCGCCCAAAGCTCCACAGCCATGCCATTGCACCTCCCCGCGCGCCCGCGCTCGTTTTTTGTCGTCAACGGTTCTATTTTAGCTCGAAAACGCGGGAGTGTAAAGGAAAAGCAAAAAAGTTTTTTGGGAAGTCGGCAAAAAAAGAGGAAATCCGGACCGGACGGGGTATAAATATAAGGATCGCGCGCAGGGGCCGGTATGCTCCGGCGCGATCCCGGCAAAACTGACCGGAAGGAGGACGTTTTCTTGCCGTTTCCGCAGAGCTTTCTGGACGAGCTGACCGCCCGCTGCGACATCGTGGACGTGGTGGGAAGCTACGTTCATCTGACCAAAAAGGGCGCGAACCTGTTCGGCCTGTGCCCGTTCCACAGCGAAAAGACCGGCTCCTTCTCCGTCTCGCCAGACAAGCAGATCTACTACTGCTTCGGCTGCAAACGGGGCGGCGGCGTGGTGAACTTCATCATGGAGGAGGAGAACCTCTCCTTTCCGGACGCGGTGCGCTTTCTTGCAAAACGGGTCAATCTGGAGGTGCCGGAGGAGGACGGCGACCGCGAGGCGGGCCGCCGCCGCCAGCGGCTGCTGGATCTGAACCGGGAGGCCGCCCGTTTTTACTACCGGATGCTCCAGCAGCCGGAGGGCCGCGCGGTGCAGGATTATCTGGACCGCCGCCAGATCCGCAAGGCCACGGCCGTCAACTTCGGGCTGGGCGCGTCGCTGGACCGGTGGGACGCGCTCATCACCGCCATGACCCGCAAGGGCTATACCAAGGCGGAACTGCTCAGTGCGGGGCTTGCCGTTCAGAGCAAAAACGGTGGGATCTACGATAAGTTCCGCAGCCGGCTCATGTTCCCCGTCATCGACGTGCGGGGCGACGTGGTCGCCTTCGGCGGGCGGGTGCTGGACAAGTCGGAGCCGAAATACATGAACTCCTCCGAAACGCCGGTATACAGCAAGCGGCGGGAGCTGTACGCGCTGAATCTCGCCAAAAAGTCCAAGCGGCCCAACATCATCCTCTGCGAGGGGAACATCGATGTGGTCACGCTCCATCAGGCGGGCTTTGACAACGCCGTGGCCTCCATGGGCACGGCGCTGACGCAGGAGCAGACCCGGCTTCTGAGCCGGTACACCAAGGAGCTGGTCCTGTGCTACGACAACGACAACGCCGGAAAGGTCGCCACCGAGCGGGCGCTCCAGATCCTGAACAACTCGGAGTTTTCCGTCCGGGTGCTCCAGCTCCCCAACCGGAGGATGGAGGACGGCACCATGGGCAAGCAGGACGCGGACGATTTCATCAAGAATTTCGGCTCCGGCGCGTTCGAGCGGCTGCTCTCCGGCAGTGAAAACGGCGTGGAATTCCGCCTTGCCCAGACGGCGGGAAAATACGACCTGACGGACGACCGTCAGCGCCTTGCCTACGCCGAGGAGGTCAGCGCCCTGCTGGCGGGGCTGGAAAGCCCCGTGGAGCGCGACATTTACACCGTCCGCGCGGCGGAGGCGGCCAAGCTCACGCCGGAGGCCATGAAGCTGGAGGTCCAGCGGGCGTTCAAGCGCCGTCTGGGCCGGGAGAAGCGGACGCAGGAGCGGCGGGACCTGAACCCCGCGGCGGAGCTTCAGCCCCGGGAGCGGGCCATGCACTATACCAACGTCCGCTCCGCCATGGCGGAGGAGGGCGTGATCCGCCTTCTGCTGCTGGACGACAGCCTGTTTCCCCCCGCCCCGCCTTTGCGGGAGGAGGACTTTTCCTCGCCCCTGCTGGGCCGGGTCTTTTCCCGTCTGTGGGAGCAGCGGGCGCAGGGCGGCGTCCCCCGGCTCACGGCGCTGGCCGCCGTGCTGACCGGTCAGGAGATGAGCCACATCACCAGCGTCTGCCAGAAACCGGAGTCGGCCGCCAACCGGCCGCAGGCGCTGGCGGATTACATAGCGGTCATTCGGCGGGAGGCGGAAAAACGCGCCGGAGCAGGCGCGGACCCGCTGGCCGCGGTCACGGAAAAGATCAGAGAACAGAAGCTGAACAAACAGAAACACAACGACGGAGGAACACAACATGGCTAAGAAAAAAGAACTCACCCATGAGGAGCTGCTGGAGCAGCAGGCCAACGCGCTGCTGGCCGCGCAGGAGGCGGCCGGTCAGGCCCACGGGAAGAAAAGCGCAAAGGCCGCCGACGCGCCCGCGCCCGTCATGACTGACGAAGAGGCCAAAAAGGCCGGCATCCTCCGTCTGGACGACAAGCAAGTGGCCGCGCTGCCTGCCGCGTCGTGGCTGGCGGGGAACGAAAAGCTGCGTGAGCTTTTGTACCGCGCCCAGAAAAAGGGCAAGCTGGACTCCGGTGAGCTGGCGGAATCTCTGGACAACCTGAATCTGGAGGGCGACCAGATGGATCAGCTCTATGATTCTCTGGAAGCGCTGAACATCGACATCAGCACCGACGAGGACATCCTCCCCGAGCTGCCGGAGGACGGTCCCGCGGAATCCGAGATCGCCGACGTGGAGGAAGAGGAGCTGGTGGACCCCAACTCTCTGGTCGGGAACTTTGCCATCGACGATCCCGTCCGGATGTACCTCAAGGAGATCGGCAAGGTCTCCCTCCTCTCCCCCGACGAGGAGATCGGTCTGGCCCAGCGCATGGGCGCGGGGGCCGAGGCGTCCCAGAAGCTCAAGGAGCTGGAGCGCCAGCGGGAGGCCGGCGAGGAGGTCACCGTCTCCGCCGAGGAGGAGGCCGCGCTGAAAAAGACCGTCCGCAGCGGCGAGACCGCCAAGCAGAAGCTGGCCGAGGCCAACCTGCGTCTGGTCGTCTCCATCGCCAAGCGGTACGTGGGCCGCGGGATGCTGTTCCTGGACCTGATTCAGGAGGGCAATCTGGGCCTGATTAAGGCCGTGGAAAAGTTCGACTACACCAAGGGCTATAAGTTCTCCACCTACGCCACGTGGTGGATCCGGCAGGCCATCACCCGCGCCATCGCCGATCAGGCCCGGACCATCCGCATCCCCGTCCACATGGTGGAGACCATCAACAAGGTCATCCGCGTCTCCCGCCAGCTCCTGCAGGAGCTGGGCCACGACCCCAGCCCGCTGGAGATCGCCGTGGAGATGAACGGCGGCCCCGCCGCGTGGGACAAGGTGCGGGAGGACGAGAAGAAGCGTTCCATCGACCGCATCCGTGAGATCCTGAAGATCGCGCAGGAGCCGGTCTCGCTGGAGACCCCCATCGGTGAGGAGGAAGACAGCCATCTGGGCGACTTCATCCCCGACGAGGGCGCGTCTGAGCCGTCGGAGGCCGCGTCCTACAAGCTGCTGCGCGAGCAGCTCATGGACGTGCTCTCCACCCTGACTCCCCGGGAGGAGCAGGTGCTCAAGCTGCGCTTCGGCATCGAGGACGGCCGCGCCCGGACGCTGGAAGAGGTCGGCAAGGAGTTCAACGTCACCCGTGAGCGCATCCGCCAGATTGAGGCCAAGGCCCTGCGCAAGCTGCGCCACCCCAGCCGCAGCAAAAAGCTCAAGGACTTTTTGAACTGAATCTCCGCTTTTTCACGGCAGTTTTTGCTCCGCAGCGGATATTGGACGCTTTTGGCTCTTTCTGAGCCAAAGCAGATGAAAAAGGAGAGCATGGCCCGCTGCGCGCTTCACGCGGTCGGCCGTGCTCTTTTCCTTTGTTTTTCGGGAGCGGACGAACGGCCTGCCGCCGAAGCACAGCACATTCCCGCGCGGAACCCCCGCCCCGCCGCGCCGTGCGGCCTTGCAGAATAGAATATCCACACTGCGGCTCCGTGCGGTCTGCGGGATTTTCCGCCCGCAGCCGCCCATCCTTTGCGGAGATCGCATCCCGGTTCACTTCCCGCAGTCATTCTCGGTGCATCCTGCGCACCAACGTCCCCCGCGTTCCTTGCGTCCCTCGCGTTCCTTGCGTCCCTCGCGTTCCTTGCGTCCCCCGCGTTCCTTGCGTCCCCCGCGTTCCTTGCGTCCCCCGCGTTCCTTGCGTCCACGCCAGCGTGACCCACGCCCCACATCTCCGGCAGCGTACAAAAGCGCCCCCGGCGCGGCAGGAGCCGCGCCGGGGGCGCACACTTTTCAAAAACCGTTCTTACTTCTTCAGCGCTTCCGCCCACGCGCCGTACTTCTTCACGTTGGCCTCGCTCTGCGCCTTGTCCGCGCCGTGGGTCAGGATGTAGACCTTGATCTTCGGTTCCGTGCCGGAGGGGCGGACGATGATGGACGTGCCGTCCGCCAGCTCGAAGCGCAGCACGTTGGAGCCGGACAGCTCCATCTTCTCCTGCTTTCCGGTGGCGCAGTCGGTCATGGTTCCGTCGGAATAGTCCTTACGGGCCGCCACCGCCGTGCCGCCGATCTCGGCGGGCGGCGTCTCCCGCAGGGAGCGCATCAGCTCCGCCATGTCCTTCAGGCCGTCCAGACCCGGCATGACCAGATTATAGGTCTTTTCAGCATACCAGCCGTACTTTTCATAGAGCTTTTCCAGCGCGTCGAACAGAGTCATACCCTGCGCGGCGTACCACGCGGCCATCTCCGTGAGCAGCATGGACGCCGTGACCGCGTCCTTGTCCCGGACGTAATCGCCCAGCATATAGCCGTAGGACTCCTCGTAGGAGAAGATGACCTTCCCCTCTCCGGCGGCCTCCAGCGCGTTCTTCTTCTCCGCCATGAACTTGAAGCCGGTGAACGTGTCGAAGCAGCGCACGCCGTTCATCTCCGCCACCTTGCGGGCCATCTCCGTGGTGACGATGGTCTTGAGCGCCACGGGCTTTTCCGGCAGCTTGCCCGCCCGCTTCATGGCGCCGATCAGATAGTCCAGCAGCAGCACGCCGGTCTGGTTGCCGGTGACAGGCTGGAACTCGCCGCTCTTGTTGCGCACCATGATGCCCACGCGGTCGCTGTCCGGGTCGGTGCCGAGGATGAAGTCCACGTCGTTCTTCTTCGCCAGCTCGATGGCGAGATAGAAGCCCTCCGGGTTCTCCGGGTTGGGGGACGCCACCGTGGGGAAGTCGCCGTTGATCTCCATCTGCTTCGGCTCGCAGAGGATGTGCTTCACGCCCAGCGCCCGCAGCGCCTCCGGCACCAGCTTGTAGCCGCAGCCGTGGAACGGGGTGTACACCATCTTGAAGGTGTCCGCCACCTTGGCCACGCTCTCCCGGTCGTTGATCATGGCGGTGACGTTGGCCATGAAGCGCCGGTCGGTCTCGTCACCCATCTCCGTCACGCGGCCGGACGCCTTGGCATCCTCCCAGCTCATGGTCTTGACGCCGGTGAACAGGTCGATCTGCGCCATCTTGGCGGCGATGGCCTCGGCGTGGTGGGGCGGGAGCTGCGCGCCGTCCTCCCAGTAGACCTTATAGCCGTTGTACTCCTTGGGGTTGTGGCTGGCGGTGACGTTGATGCCCGCGATGCAGCCGTACTCCCGCACGGCGAAGGACAGCTCCGGCGTGGGGCGCAGGGACTCGAAAATACGCACGTTCACACCGTTGGCCACCATCACACCCGCAGCCTCCCGCGCAAACTCCAGCGAATGGTTGCGGCAGTCCATGCAGATGGCCACGCCGCGCTGCGCCGCGTCGCCGCCCTCGGCCAGAATGACCTCGGCAAAGGCCTGCGTCGCGTGGCGGATCACATGTACGTTCATATTATGCAGGCCCACGGCCATGGTCCCCCGCAGTCCGGCGGTGCCGAACTCCAGCGGTCCGTAAAACCGGGCCTCGATCTCCTTGGGGTCGCTTTTCAGCGCGGCCAGCTCGTCCTTCTCCGCCTGCGACAGCGCGGGGCTCGCCAGCCACTTTTCATATTCCTGCATGAAATCCATCGGTTCGTCCTCCTTATGATTCTTCTTCATCGCCCGACCGGGCGGGGTGGTCTAAAAGCGCCTTGGCCTCCTCCAGCCGGCTCTGGGGAACGTAGAGATCCACGCCCCGTCCGGCAAAGCCGAAAATGACCTTGCCCAGCGTACCGGATTTGAACGCCGGGATGCCGAACCCGGCCAGCATGGACACCAGCACGTCCGCGCCGCCGCCCAGCTCCGACTGCGCCGCGATCAGCAGCGCCGCCTCCTCCGGCTTTCCGTCCGGTCCCTTGGGCCAGTCCTCTGGCAGGTCGCCCCGCCGGAACCCCCACGAAGTCTCGTCCTTCATCGCGCGTCCTTCCTTTCCTGCGCGGTCCGATCTTTCGGACCGCTATTTGTGATACCGGCTCCCGCTCTGGATCTGATAGGCCCGGTAGATCTGCTCCAGCAGCATCACACGGGCCAGATGGTGCGGGAAGGTCATGGGCGACATAGACAGCCGCAGATCCGCCCGCGCCTTGAGTGAGCGGTCCAGCCCCACGCTGCCGCCAATGAGAAACGTCAGCTCCGACGCGCCGGAGACGGTCATGGCCCGCAGCCGCTCCGCCAGCGCGGGAGAGCTCAGCTCCGTCCCCTCGATGCACAGCGCGATCAGCGCCCCGCCCTTGGGGAGCCGCTCTGTAATGCGGGCGGCCTCCGCCGCCAGCGCCCGGTCGATCTGGGCCTGAGACGGGTCCTCCGGCAGACGCTCCTCTGCCAGCTCCGCAATCTCCAGCCGGCAGAACCGGCTCAGCCGCTTCGCGTACTCCGCCGCGGCGTCCGCATAGAATTTTTCCTTCAGCTTTCCCACGCACAGGATCGTTATCTTCTGCATACGACCTCCGCCGTCTCATAGCGGACGCTCACGCCCTCCCGCGGCGCGACGGACAGCGCTGGGGAAAGCCCCTCCTGCTCCAGCGCGGCGGACACCGCCGCCAGCGCCGCCGCCGGGGTGTTGTTCTCCTGACTTAGATGGGCCAGCACGATCTCCGCCGTCCCCGCCCGGCAGGACTCCGCCGCAAACCGGGCTGCGGCTTCGTTGCTCAGGTGGCCCTGATCGCTGAGGATGCGCCGCTTTAAATAATAAGGATACGGCCCGCCGCGCAGCATCTCCACATCGTGATTCGCCTCCAGCAGCAGGAGCGGCGCGCCGCACACCGTCTCCGCCGCCGCGTCCGTCACATAGCCCGTGTCGGTCAGAACGCCCACCGGGCCAATGCGGAACCCGGCGGGGCCGGGCGCGTCGTGGGATGTGGAAAACGGGTCCACCTCGCAGCCATCCACCGAAAAGCGGCGCCCCGGTGTGAACGGGACCAGCCGTCCCTCCACCCCCGGAAGCCGCCGCCGGAGGTCGGCGCAGGCCTCCTCGCTGGCAAACACCGGGCCGCCCCAGCGCTTGAGCAGCGTCTGAAGTCCGGCAATGTGATCGGAATGGGTGTGGGTGATAAGGACGCCGGACAGCTCCGCCGGGGTCCGTCCCAGCTCCGCCAGCGCCGCGGTGATGCGGCGGCAGGAGATCCCGGCGTCCACCAGCAGGCACACGCCCTCACGCTCCACCAGCGCCGCGTTGCCGGAGGAGCCGCTTGCAATGGTATGTAAAATGGTCAAGGAAAAGCCTCCGTGCGTTCAGATCCGCGGCCGCGCCGCAAAAGAGAAAGCCGCGTCCGTAATGGCGGCCGGCGCTGCCGGCGCCTCCATTGCGGACGCATCGCTTTTTTCATTATGATATCCGGTTCAGCCGATGTGCGCTTCAAGCTGGTCGTTCTCGCCCGGCTCCTCCACCACGCGGATGTCCGCGCCCAGCGCCCGGAGCTTGTCCACAATGCGCTCGTAGCCCCGCTCGATATACTGCACGCAGCTGATCTCCGACTCTCCCTGCGCGGCCAGGGCCGCGATGACCAGCGCCGCGCCCGCCCGCAGGTCGCAGGCCTGGATCGGCGCGCCGGTGAGATGGTCCACGCCCTGGACCACGGCGGTCTTGTCGTCCACCTGAATGGTGGCGCCCATGCGCTTGAGCTCGTCCACATAACGGTAGCGGTTGTTCCAGACGCTCTCCGTCACAAGGCTCGTTCCCTCCGCGAGGGAGAGCACCGTGGTGATCTGGGGCTGCATATCCGTGGGGAAGCCGGGATAGGGCATGGTCTTTACGTTGGTCTTGTGCAGCGGCTCGCTGCGCCGGACCAGAAGCGTGTCCTCCCGCTCCTCCACCTCCACGCCGCACTCCTGCAGCTTGGCGGTGATACAATCCATGTGCTTGGGGATAATATTCTTCACGAGGATCTGCCCGCCGGTGGCGGCCACCGCCGCCATATAGGTCCCGGCCTCGATCTGATCGGGGATGATGGCGTACGTTCCGCCCCGCAGGCGGGAAACACCCTGAATTTTAATGGTGTCGGTACCCGCGCCGCGGATGTTGGCGCCCATGGAGTTGAGGAAGTTGGCGAGATCGACGATGTGCGGCTCCTTGGCCGCGTTTTCGATCACGGTGTTTCCCTCCGCCAGAACGGCGGCCATCATGATGTTCATGGTCGCGCCCACGGACACCATGTCCAGATAGATGCTGGCGCCGTGGAGCCGGGGAGCCTGACAGGAGGCGTGGATAAAGCCGCCCTCCACCACCACGTCCGCGCCCAGCGCGGTAAAGCCCTTGATGTGCTGGTCGATGGGGCGCACGCCGAAGTTGCAGCCGCCGGGCATGGCGACCTCCGCCCGGTTGAACCGGCCCAGCAGGGAGCCGATCAGGTAATAGGACGCGCGGATGCGCCGCGCCAGCTCATAGGAGGTGCGGGTGGAGCGGATGTGGGTACAGTCGATCTCCACCGTGTGGGGATTGATTGCGCGCACGCCCGCGCCCAGCTCAGCCAGGATCTTCAAAAGGAGCTGCACGTCGGAGATCTGCGGGATATTCTCGATACGGCAAACGCCGTCCACCAGCAGCGCGGCGGGCAGGATGGCCACCGCCGCGTTCTTCGCGCCGCTGATCTCCACCTCGCCGAACAGGGGCTTTCCGCCCCGGATCATATACTTTGTCAAGCCAAAACCCTCTCTTTATCGTCCAGACAAACCGTTCTGTCTCCATTGTTCCCCTTCGCGGAACTTCCATACCCGAAAACAGGCGGCTGATATCGTCGTTTTCCGCCGCGCCGCCGCTTCCTCCGGGCCGGGTTTTCGGAGCGGGCGCATTCACACACAGGTAGCATAGCACATTTTACCACGCATTGCAAGGAACTCGGAAAAACTTTCGCACAAACAGGTCATTCCAGATTCTGGACATCCATTTTCCCCGCCGCGTAAAAGCCCCGGAGACGGAACCGCATAGCGGTCCCGTCTCCGGGGCTTGTCTGTTATCAGGCTTTTTCAGAGCCGGTCGGCGGTCTGCCGCATCAGCTCCTCGCTGGGGTTTTTCCGGTCCTGCGCGGACACCGCGGCGATCAGCCGGAACAGATCCACCTGCTTTTCCTCCGCCACGGCCTTGAAGCGCTTTCCAAAGCTGGAATGGGCGCCGGTCAGCCCGTAAACAAGGTCCAGCGGCCGGATGGACGGGCGGTAGCCCTCCTTCTCCATGAGGGGGATCAGCTTCCGGTCCAGAAAGCTGAGCAGCCTGTAAAAATCATCCTCGCCCTGATGGGCGTATTTCACCAGCAGGGCCGCCGCGATCTCCGTGGCGATGTTCCCGGCGCTGCGGGCCATGCCCAGCAGGCCGCAGTCGATGATGTCCGCGCCGGCTTCATAGGCAGCCAGCGCGTTGGCCGCGGCCATGCCCAGATTGTTGTGCCCGTGGAAGCCCACCGGCACGCGCACCTTTTCCTTCAGCGCGGCGACGTAGCGGGCGGTCTCCTCGGGGACCATGGTGCCAGCCGAATCCATGATGGTGATCTCGTCCGCGCCGAAGGATTCCAGCAGCGCGGCCTCCTCCGCCAGCTCCTCCGGCGGCAGGAGATACGCCTTCATCTGGGAGTAAAACGCCTTCATGCCGTGCTTTTTCACGCAGGCGATCACTTCCTCGGTCTTTTTCCCGTCGCCCGCCGCGGAACCGACCCGCAGGAAGGACAGTCCGTGCTCGCCCGCCGCCGCCACGTTCTCGCTGCGGAAGCGGCTGGCGTTCAGGAACATTCCCACCTGCGCCCGGCTCAGATAGGGCTGGGCCAGCTCCATATACTCCAGATCCGTCAGCGCCGCGCGGGCGCCGCTGATCTCATACGCGCCGAGGCCCTTGGCGTTTCCCATCTCGATAATGGGGACGTGCGCGGCGGTCAGGCCGTCCAGCATGACCTGCGTCAGTTCCTTGGAAAACCCGTCGCCCACGACGTTCGCGCCGTCGCGCAGGGTGCAGTCCATGATGACCATGTAATTTCCTCTTTTCGCTTGTTCAGTAGAGCTTGTGACGCTCCAGATAGTAGTCGATCTGCTCCGCCCGCTCGCTGTTTTCGATATCGACCTCGCCGCTGACGGTGAACAGAATGATCTCAGAAAGGCACATAGGAGCAATATAGGAGTTGGTGACGCCAAGGCCGTCGATGGAGGCGGGCAGGACCACGCTGGCCTTGGAAGCCAGCGGCGCCGTCACCCGGTCGGTGATAAGGATGCTTTTGGCGTTGCGCTCCTGCGCGATCTCCAGCAGGGAGGAGTTCACCTCCGAATACATGGGGAAGCTGTACATCAGCAGGCAGTCCTGCGGCGTGATGTCGATCAGGGACTCCACCGCGTGGTTCTCCACTCCGCCGATGTTCAGGACGTTGGGCAGGTAGTACGACAGCTTTCCGCTCATGTACGCGGCGCAGGCCTGAGCCGTCCGGAACGCGCAGATGTACTTCACGCGGCTGTTGATAAGGATATCCGCCACCTCGCGGATACGCTGCTGATCCAGCCCCGTGCAGGTCCGGCGGATGTTGTCCATGGCGCGCTCGTACACCTCGCCGATCACGTTGCCGTCCACCGCGGCCTGACTTTTCGCGTACTTGTTGCTGCTGCGCATCGCGCGGCTGTTGTTCACCAGCTGGCTCCCCATCTCCCGCTTGAACGCGGAAAAGCTGGGATAGCCCATCCGGTGCACGAAGCGGATCAGGGACGTATCGCTCGTCCCGATCTCCCGCGCAAGGTCGAGGGCCGTGCTAAACCCGATGGAATCCTGATTCGCTATCAGATAGTCTGCGACCTTCTTCTCCGTTTTGGAAAGCGTCAGGCCCTTGATCTGATCGGATAAAATGTCCATGCTGCCCCTCCATGCAAATTGTGATATCAAGGCCAGTTTAACACACTCCGTATTGCTTTTTCAATGCAATTTATCCAAAGTCTGGATTTCTTTCAAACGGGTCCGGGGCCGCGCAGGCCCCGGACCCGTTTCCTCACTTCAATTCCGCAAGGGCCTGACGCATCTGCTCCATGCCGCGCTCGATATTTTTCAGGGAATTCGAGTAGGACAGGCGGATGCAGTCCGGGGCGCGGAAGCTGTCTCCGGGGACCACGGCGACGTGCGCCTTCTCCAGAAGGTAGTTGGCAAGATCCGCTGAGTTCTTCACCTGCGTCCCGTCCGCCGACTTTCCGTAGTACCACGAAATGTCTGGCATCAGGTAAAACGCGCCGTCCGGCTCCCTGCACGTGACATGCGGGATCTGGCTGCACAGCTTGAACATCGTGACGCGGTTTTCGTCAAAGGCGGCCTTCATCTTCACCACAGAGTCCTGCGGTCCGGCCAGTGCCTCCAGCGCCGCCGCCTGCGAAATGGAGCAGGCCGCCGAGGTGATGTGTCCCTGTAGCCGCTGCACCGCCTTGACCAGCTCCTGCGGCCCGGCCAGATAGCCCAGCCGCCAGCCCGTCATGGCGTAGCTCTTGGAAAAGCCGTTGATGGTGACCACGTGGGCCTTGGCCTCCTCCGAAACGGAGGCGATGCTGAAGTGCTTCTGCCCGTTGTAGATGAGCTTTTCATAGATCTCGTCCGCAACGATCATAAAGTCGTGCTTCACCGCCAGCTCCAGCAGCTCCAGCAGGGTCTCCTTCGGGTAGACCACGCCGGTGGGGTTGTTGGGCGTGTTGATGATGATGGCGCGGGTCTTGGGCGTCACCGCCGCGGCGATGGCCGGGATGTCCAGATTAAAGAGGTCGTCCGTCTGCTTGGTGGGAACGAACACCGGCTCCGCTCCCGCGATCTTCACCATGCTCTCGTAGCTGACCCAGCAGGGCGTGGGGATGATGACCTCGTCGCCCGCCTGCACCAGCGCCATCATAGTCTCGAAAATGGCCTGCTTTGCGCCGGTGGTCACGCAGATCTCGTTGACCGCGTAGGAAAGGCCGTTGTCCTCCCGCAGCTTTTTGGAGATCTGCTCCCGCAGCTCCGCCGTGCCGGGGACGGCGGTGTAGCGGGTCTTTCCCTCATCCATGGCCCGCTTGCCGGCGTCGCAGATGTTTTCCGGGGTGTTGAAGTCCGGCTCGCCGATGTTGAACTTGATGATATCGACGCCGCTCTTTTTCAATGCCAGGACGCGTGCGTTCAGCTCAACGGTTGCCGAGCCGTGGATCGCATTCGCCCGATCACTCAATTTCATAGAAACGCTCGCTTTCTGCTCGTGTTGTTCCGTCTGCCGCTCAGGCCTTCTTGTTCTTGGCGTAGAAAACGTCCTTGTCCATCAGGCCCAGCTTGCTGCCCACGACTGCGGCGCCAACGATGTCGCTGGTGACGTTGGTGCAGGTGTGGCCAATGTCCACCACGGGCCAGATGGCGCCGATCAGGGGCAGCATACCCATGGGCAGACCCAGCGCCTGGAACAGCACGGCGGACATGACCACGGCGGTGCCCTTCACGCCGGGGGCGCCGATGGAGAGGACCAGACCCATGAACACAGCCTTCAGGATGATGGCGGGCGTCAGGTCCACGCCGTAGAGCTGGAGGGCGGTGACGGAGATGATGCCGAGGGCGACGGAGAAACCGTCCATGTTGACCGTCGCGCCCAGAGGCAGGGAGAAGCCGTAGAGCTTCTCGTTGATGCCCATGTTCTCGCCGGCGCAGGACATGGAGACCGGCAGGGTGGCGTTGCTGGAGGTGGTGCCGGCGGCCATAATCATGGCGGGAGAGGCGTTCTTATAGAACTGCAGGGGAGAGAGCTTGCCCACCAGCTTCAGCAGCAGCGGGTACACGACCACCAGCATCAGCAGCAGGCCGCAGTAGTCGGCCAGCACGAACTTCGCGCCCACGATCAGCATCTTGGTGCCGATGGTGCCGACCATGTTGGCGGTCAGGAAGAAAATTCCGTAGGGGGCGATCTCCATGACCATGCCGGTCATCTTCAGCATGGCCTCGTTTCCGGCGTCAAAGAAGTCCACGATGGGCTTTTTCTTGTCGCCGATCATCACAAGGCACAGACCGAACAGGATAGCGAACACGATCACGGGGATCATGTCCATGTTGGCCATGGAGCTGACGATGTTCTGGGGGATCCATGAGAGGATGGTGTTGCCCAGAGAGTACTCGGTGTAAGTCACTTCCTCCGTCATGCCGAGGATGCCCTCCGCATCCGCGCCGGGGCTGACGATCAGCGCCAGAACGACGCCCGCAGCCGCGGCGAACAGCGTGGTGGTCAGGTAATAGACCATGATGGAGCCGCCCAGCTTTCCGAACTCCTTCGGGTCGGCAAGCTGCGTCACGCCGCACACCAGCGAGAAGAACACCAGAGGTACGACCAGCATTTTCAGCAGGGCGATGTAAATGTTTCCGAGGAACGCCACCGCGGCAATGTCGGGGCCGACGATATAGCCCACGATCGCGCCGAGGAGCATCAGGATGAAGATTTTAATGTACAGCGGGACTTTCTTCCATGCTTTCATTTTGTTTCTCCCCTACCCTTTCAATACAAATTTGTTGACGGTGTTTTCGGACCGCTTACGGCTCCGCGTAGCGGCACGTCAGATCCCAGTCGCACAGGTCCACGTAGCCGAACAGAATGGCTTCCTTGATGACCGGACGGAGCTTGGAATCCGTCGTGTGCGTCAGGATCATGTGGAGCATGTCCATGTCGAAGCCGTTCTCATGGGCCACGATGGCGCTCATGACGCCGTGCTGGATCTTCTGGGCGACCTCGCTCTTGACCAGCGCGCCGGTCTCGTCGTAGGCATACTCAATGACCTTGTCCACGTCGTGCAGCAGACCGAAGATGATGATCTTCTGCTCGTCAAAGTCGATCTGATGGTGCTTGCGGATGATCCGGCTGACGCTCAGCGCGGCCTCGATGGTGGAGTTCACGTGGGAGATCAGCGACACATGGTCGTAGCCCTCCTTGAACTTTGCTTCCTCCACGCCCTTCCACGGACTCATCTCCAGCATCGTGTCCCACACCGCGCAGACCGCCTCCGCCTTGGCAGGGTCCTCGATCATGGCAACGGCGGGCAGGTACTGCTTATAATACTCGACCCGGCTTCCCTCGTGCGTGTTTTTCATGCAGCCTCACCTCCTTGCTGTTGTTTTATATTCAACATATATATCATATTTTGTTTCTTTGTCAACATTCTTTCCAGAGGTTCTACTTTTCATTTAAAACGGCCCCCTTTCTTTTATCTATTTTATACATCCTGAACAGCCGCTTGTCCATTCTCTCTCATGCCTTTTCATGATTTTTGTGAAATTTTGCCGTCCCGCGGATTTAGCCGCGTGCAAGCTAGGCTTTCCGCTGCTGTGCAAGTGTCGTTTTACCGCAAAATTTTGAAATATTTCCCTTTTTATGTTATTTTTTGTATGACAGTCCAATCACTCCAGATACAGTTGTTTCCCATTGACGCACGTTCCTGCAAAAAACCGGCTGTTGTTCCCCGCCGCTCGCAGCCGCTCACGGAAGCTCCTGGCCCCATGCGGCGGACCGCGCACGGAGCAACCGTGATCTCGACCCTCCGCGAAGCCTTTTCAGCAAATGACCAAGGGGAAATGAAATAAAATTATGGCCGTGAAACGGTGCGCAAACGGGCGGCTGATGCCGCGCCGCATAAAAAAGCCCGCTCACAAAGAGGAGCGGGTGCAAAGGAGAAGTCGGCTTCTGCATGACAAAAGCGGCTCATTCCATCCGATGCCGGCATGCACACGGAGAGCCGCCCAAGCCGCGCGGGCGCGGCGCACAAAAAAAGAAAGACACGACTTTCATCGTGTCTTTCTTCGTGGTGGAGATTAGCGGGATCGAACCGCTGACCTCTTGACTGCCAGTCAAGCGCTCTCCCGGTTAGTTCGGTTACATACCCCTCTAAACCGGGTCAAAAGAGCGCTTCAATACGCGGGCCACCTCAACAAAAACACCCTGAAAGC
>CAKTMK010000044.1 GCA_934574045.1 uncultured Oscillibacter sp.
CTGGAGGCCCGGGCGGACCGGGAGGGCGCCATGGCCGCGGCGGGCGAGAGCGTGTACGCCGGGCCGGTGACGCCGGTATCCGCGTCCTCCGTCTCCGCCGCTGCGGGACCCATGCAGGCGAAAAAGCCCGGGTCCAAAAAACTGGATGAGTCCATGGAGATCTCGGAGCCGACGCTGGTGACCGGCGAGATCCTCGACAAGGAGGCAAAGACCGACACGGGGGACGCCACCGTCCGCTCCTTCCAGAACGGCCGCAGCTACGCGCTCAACCAGATGCTGCAGAACGCCAGCCGCGAGCAGCTTCAGGACCCCAAGCTGCGCCAGCTCGTGCTGGACGATTACAATACCAATATGAACGCCCGTCTGCGGTCCATGGAGGGCATCGCAAAGGACGAGATGGACTCGAAGGCGTTCCGCCGGGGCGCGGGAGAGCTGCACAGCCTGAACATGGTTCTCGGCAGTATGCTGCCGGAGGACTTCAGCGATCAGGTCATGGCCGCGCAGAAGCAGGGCGGCGAAAGCGGCGCGATGGACTACATCAGCAGCTCCGTCAGCTCCAACAGCGAGCTGATGGACTTTATGGGCGGGCTGGCGCCCTCCTTCGCGGGCGTGAGCAACTACGCCGACGAGGGCGAGCGCTCCGCCATGATGATGAACAATCTGCTGCTCCGCTCCGTCAACGGCGCGGTGGCCAAGAAGTACGGCATGGCCCAGCGCGCCCGGGCCAGCGAGCTGAAAAAGCAGGGAAAGACGAATCAGGAGATCGAGGACGATCTGAGCCGCACGGTGGACAAGGGCGACATCGTGCGCAGCATGAAGCTGCAAAAGGCCATCAACACCGGAAACAGCGACAGCGCCAGCCGGCTGCGCCGCCTGCTGGTGGGCCGGCTCGGCGGCTGACCGGGAAAATACGACACCGCACAGGAGGGAGGGACCGACGGTCCCTCCCTCCTTGCTTTTGCCGCGCCCCGCCGGAACGGCGCGGCATTGCGCCGCCGTCCGCGCCGGTTTTGCGCGGCTTTGCCCGGCTTTACCCGGCGGCCCGCCGCCGGACGTCCCCGCGGAGCGCCGGGGAGGTTGAGACTGCCGCGCTTGCGGACTGGAATATCCCACGCCTACGGGAGAGAACGCCGCAGCGCCCCGCCGGTCCGGCGGGGCGCTGCGGCCAGAAAAGAGGTTAGGGTCAAACGGCGGCGGTCTCCCGCGGCGCGGCCTGCGCAGCGGGGGAGACGGCTTCGCCGCTGTGCGGCGTGAGAAGAAAGACGGACGCGCGGAATTCCTGCCCGTCGGCGGTAAAAGCGGCGTCGCCGCCGTACTGCCGCGCGATGCGGCGGATGGTGGGCAGGCCGATGCCGATGCGGCCCGGACGCTTGCTGGACAGGAACCGTCCGTCGGCGCCCTTGGGGACCGAGCGGCAGGAGTTGCCCACCACGATCGTCACGTACCCCGGTGTGCGGATGGTCCGTGCCCGCAGCCAGCCGCCGCCCTCCCGGGTCAGGCACTCCACCGCGTTTTCCAGCAGATTGCTCAAAAGCAGGCAGAGGTCGGGGAGCATCCGGCTGTCCACCGGCTCCAGCTCCAGCCGCAGGTCTGCCTGCGCGCCCAGCGACTCCGCCTGACGCCGGTAAAAGGCGGCCAGCGCTGCCACCGGGCCGGTCCCGCCCACGGGTGTGTGCAGCAGCGTCTCCAGCTCCGGCGGGATGGACGCGCCGCCCTCACCGGAGACCTGAATATAGTGGCGCAGGTCGTGGCGCAGCTCCCGCAGGGCCTCGGTCTGGCGCTCCAGCTCCTGTGCCTGAAGCTGGCAGGACTGCACGGTCTGGCGCAACCGGGCGTTTTCCCGCCGCGCGCGGCGCAGCAGCAGGAGCGCCCAGATGCACAGGATCAGACATACCGCCGAAAGCGCGGAAAGAACTGCGACCCTCATTTCTGCCCCCAAGCCTTCAGATAGGTCCAGTCGATGAACCGGCTGCGGACCTTTGCGGCGTTGGCGGAGCTGATGGGCACCAGATCGCCGCCGTTCATGCGGAAGTCGCTGCCCTCCAGCCCCAGCACGTGGTTCATGTTCACCAGATAGCTCCGGTGGCAGCGCAGAAAGTCCGGGCTGTCGATGGCGGCCTCCAGATCGTCCAGCCCCCGGCGGGCAACGATGTCGTCCCGCTCCGTGTGGATGTGGGCCTGATGGCCGAGAATCTCAATATACCGGATGGACTGGAGCGGAAGCTCCATGGACTCCCAGTTGGAGGAGACGGTGAGGCAGCGAACCGAGTCGGGCATATGCTCGATGCACCAGTCCAGCGCCGCGGCCACGTCCGCCTGCTGAAAGGGCTTGACCAGATAGTCCGACGCCTGCACGTCGAAGCTCTCCATCCCGTGGTCCTCGCTGGTGGTGGCGAAAATGATGGCGGCGGCGCGGTCTTTCTGCCGGATGGCGCGGGCCGCGTCCAGCCCGGAGAGACCGGGCATGTAGATATCAAGAAAAATGATCTGGAACATTCCGGGGCGGAACACGTGGACCAGCTCGTCGCCGCTGGAGAACAGGCGGAGCTTTCCTGTCAGGCCCCGCTCCTCCAGCGCGGCGCGGACCATTCCGGCCAGCGCGGCCCGCTCCTCGGGAAGATCGTCACAGATCGCAGCAGAGATCGTTTTCATAGGCTCCTTTGCTCCGTGGGCCGCCGCCCGTCCGCGCGGAGCGGACCGCTTCGTACGCCTCGATCACCCGGTCCCGGACCTTCCGCCCCAGCGGCAGGCGGGTCCCGTCTGAGAGGATCAGCTCTCCCCCCGCGGCCTGCGCCGCGTGGCAGAGATTGACGAGAAAGCTGCGCTGGCAGCGGACGAAGATCCCCGGCGGCAGCAGCTCCTCCAGCGCGGACAGGGGGAGCCGCACCAGCATCTGCGAGTGCGTCCGGTGGAGCAGGCACCCCTTCGGCACGCTCTCCGCCCACACAAGATCGTACAGCGGGATCTGGACCTTCACCCGGTCCGACATCAGCTCCAGCCGCCGGAGCGTCCCCCACCATAGCTCCACGCAGCGGTCCATGGCCCGCCACACGTCGTCCGCCTTCGGCGGCGCGGCCAGCAGGCCGGTGGGGTGGAGCGCGTAGCAGTCGATGGCGGCGCGGGGGTCCCGGGCGCAGAGGAACAGGGCGCAGTCCGTCTTCCGCGCGGGGAGCAGCGGCTCCAGCGCGGCGGGCGGAAGCGCCCCGGCATCCACAAAGAAAATGCCGCCCCGGCGGTCCGCCGGAGCCTCCGGCAGACGGTCCCACACGGCGATGTCCAGCTCGGCACAGGCCAGCCGTATCCACGCCGTCACCAGACGGCGCAGCGCAGCGCGGGTCTCCGGGTCCGCTGAATAGATGACGGCGCGCATACTCGGTCCTCCTCCTGATTCCGGCTTACAAAAAGCGGGGCACGGCAGTGACGATGCGTTCCGGCTCCACGCGGCTCTAAATCATATTTATGTTACCAGAAAATTATTCCGCTGTAATGGCCCGTTTCGGATAAAAAACGGCCCACCCGGAAACGGCGTCCGGGCGGGCCTGCGGATTCAGCGCAGCATATATTTTTTGAGCTGGCTCCGGCTGGAGATCCCCAGCTTCAGGTAAACACTGGAGATATAGTGCTTCACCGTGTGGGGGGAAAGCTCCATATGCCGGGCGATCTCCTGATTCGTCCAGCCCCGGCTGGCCAGCATGGCGATGGTGAATTCCACGGTGGTCAGGTCGTCCGCCACCTCCTCGCCGACGGCAGGGTTATGGATCTTGCGCCAACCGGCGCTGAAGCGGTAGGTGATGGCGATGACCTGCTGATATGCCTCCGGGTCGTCACGTTTCAGGCAGACCTCAATCAGCCCCTGCAAAAGCCCGTGGTGCTCGCCGAAGGCTTCGATCAGGCCGTCCGGCCGGGCCATGTCCCACGCGGCCATGAAGTGGGACTGGGCCTCCTCCGGACGCATCAGGCTCATCAGGTCCATGGCTGCCACCAGATGCAGATAGACCGAGGAGATGGGGTGCAGGCCCCGCTGGACGTTGAGCGCCGTCTCCGCGACGCCCAGAGACCGGCCGTAGTCTCCGTCCAGATAGACCCTGTGGGCGCGCAGATAGCAGGCCCAGCCCTGAAGCCCCTCCGGCAGAGCGGTCAGGACTTCCTCCACACGGATGGGCGCGGCCAGCGGCAGATGCAGCAGAATGGAGGATGCGGCGGACATCAGCCCGCACACCGCCATGACCTGCGCGTCATCCGGTCGGGCGCGCAGCAGGGAATCCCGCACATAGTTCAGGCTGGACTGAGCGGCGCTGATACGGTTGAGCGAAAGGCTGGCAAAGCCGCAGATCAGGCCGGCGGACAGGGCCAGCGCCAGATCGGCGTGGCTGAGATACGGCTCCGCCTGCCGGACGGCCAGCTCCGCCTGACCGCTGAAATAGTAGTACTCAGCCCAGGCGATGCCCCGTCGGTCCGGGTCGGACATGGCTTCGATGCAGGCGCGGTGTTCGCCGGGGGCGAAGCTGCTGCTCAGCAGCGGCATCAGATTTTCCGGACGCAGGACGGCGGAGGCGTCATGGCGGGGCGCGGCCCGCTGGGGACGGGCGGTCCCCGCGGGGATCATCCATGCGCTGTCCAGCCGCGCCGCGCCCGGGATCAGCCCGTCCTTGCAGTACTGCTGCACGCGCCGGACGGAAAGACCCCACTCCTCCGCCGCGGCCTTTGCGGAAATGTAGTTCAAGAAACCACCGCCTGTCGTTTCGTGAGTGCGAAATTTGATGTGCTTATTTTACAAGTTTCGTGAAGAAGTTACAAGCATTTTCAGGAAAATTTGTAAAAAAATTGAATAATTGGAAAGCTGCGGCGTATTTCGTGTAAAAAATGATGTATTTTGCGCGGAACGGCTTCCGCCCGGGAAATATTTCTGCTATAATGACACGGGCGGAGACCGGGACGTGCGGCCCGCCCCGAAGGGAGGCGCGGAGAATATGATAAAGCTGGCGTTTTGCGACGACGATCTCTCCGCGCTCAACGAGGTGCGGGTGCTGCTGGACCAGTACCGGGTGGAGCGGAACCGGGAGATCGCCTACACCGCGTTTCAAAGCCCGCTGGAGCTTTTGAGCGAGGTGGAGCGGGGCGCCCGGTTCGACGTTTTGCTGCTGGACGTGCTCATGCCGGGACAGAACGGGATCGACACGGCGGCAGAGCTGCGCCGGTATGACGGTGCGGTGAAGATCATCTTTCTCACCTCGTCGGCGGAGTTCGCGGTGCAGTCCTATACGGTGGACGCCTATTTCTACCTGCTCAAGCCCGTCTGGAAGGACGGCTTTTTCCGCGTGATGGACGATGTTCTGAGCACCTGTGAGCGGGAGCGGACGGACAGTCTGGTGCTGAAGTGCAAAACGGGGATCACCTGCGTGGAGCCGCGCAGGATCGAGTTCTGCGAGATCCTGCACCGGACGCTGTACATCCACCTCGCCAGCGGAAAGGTGCTGGAGAGCAGCGGCAGTCTGGACGATCTGGCTAAGGAGCTGGAGTCCCAGGGCTGCTTTCTGCGGCCGCACCGCTCCTTCCTTGTGAATCTGGACTATGTGCAGAGCCTTTCCTACCGGGCCATCACCATGTCCTGCCTGACGGAGATCCCTCTGCCGAGGGGGAAGTACGCCGAGGTGAAGGACGCGTTTCTGGAGCATGCGTTCCAGCGGGGGAGGGTGCTGCTATGAGCGCGTGGCTCCAGATCTTGAACGGCGGCGCGGTCAGCCTGTTCGGCAGCGTGCTGAGCGCGGCCTTCTGCGGTGCGCTGGATCAGCCGAAAAGCCGCCGCCCGTTCTGGTGCATCATGGCGGTCATTGTGCTGGCGCAGGGGGGCGTGTACGCCTTTTGGGACGCGGATGTGCTCCAGCGGATCTACCCGCTGCTCATCCACCTGCCGCTGCTGCTGGCGCTGTGCGCGCTGACGCGGCGGTTTCTGTGGCCGCTGATCTGCGTGCTGATCGCGTACCTCTGCTGCCAGCTCCGGCGCTGGCTGGGCCTTCTGGCCGTGGAACTGCTCACCGGCGGCGCGCAGACGCAGGCGGCGGCGGAGCTGCTGGTGACGTTGCCGCTGCTGCTGGTCCTGCTGCGCTTTGCCGCGCCGGCGGTCCGGCGGGCGTCGGAATATACGGCCCGGGTCCAGTGCCAGCTGGGCGTGATCCCGGCCCTCTATTACATCTTTGATTACCTCACGCGGGTGTATACCGACCTGCTGACCCGGGGCGACCCGGTGGCCGTGGAGTTCATGTCCTTCGCCTGCTGCGTGGCATACCTTGCGTACCTGCTGCACAGCGCGGAGGAGGACCGGGCGCGGGCGGACGCGCTCCAGCTGCAAAACAGCCTGCGGCTCCAGCTCACGCAGGCCGTCCGGGAGATCGACGCGCTGCGCAGCTCTCAGGAGCTGGCCAGCCGCTACCGCCACGACCTGCGCCACCATCTGCAATACGTCTCGGCCTGCATCCGGAACGGGCAGGACGGGCAGGCCCAGCGCTACATCTCCGGCATCTGTCAGGAGATCGAGGCGCAGAAGGTGCAGCGCTACTGCGAAAACGAGACGGCCAACCTGATCCTCTCCGCCTTTGCGGGGCGGGCGGAAAAGAGCGGCGTGCGCATGGAGGTGCGCGGCGCGCTGCCCGCGTTCATTCTGGTGGGGGACAGCGACCTGTGCGTGCTGCTGTCCAACGCGCTGGAAAACGCGCTCCACGCCTGCGCGCCGCTGGCGGCGGCGGGGCGGACGTGTGTGGTGTCCGTGGAGTTTCACCAGCGGGAGGAGAAGTTTTTCTTACAGGTGCAGAACCCCTTTGAGGGTGCGCTGCGCTTTGACGCCAAGGGCGTTCCCGTGTCCGACCGGCCGGGCCACGGCATGGGCGTGCAGAGCATCTGCTCCATCGTGGAGCGCCGGGGCGGGGTCTACGCCTTCTCGGCCCGGGACGGAGTGTTCACCCTGCGCCTGTCCTGCTGAGCGGGAGTGACGATTCAGGACGCTTTTGGTGCGATTCGCGCATAACGCGCCCAGTCCGGGCGCGTGTGTGATATCATCATAACAGGCCGAAAGGCCGGAGAAAAGGAAGGAAGGATCTATTCTATGAAAAAGCTGTTTACTCTCTTGACGACACTGGTGCTGTGCCTGTCCCTCGCCGCCTGCGGCGACAGCGGCCCGGACAAGCAGCCCGCCATCGACGCGTTCAACAGCGCCAGCGAGGCGTTCAACGAGGTGGCCGACGTCATCAACAGCGACATCGACTCCTGCCCCGCCGATCTGGTGGATATGCTCAACCAGCTCTCCGATCAGCTCACCACGAAGGGCGACCAGCTCCAGAATGACGAGCTGTCTCAGGAGGATCTGGACGCGATGACCGAGTGGTTCGGTCAGGTTCAGGATTGGGCGGCCGACACCATGACGGAGCTGGGCGCGTAAGAACGGCGTACATCCGCGCACGCGGCAAAACGGTGAGAAAGACCGGGGCGGATGCAGCCTGCGCATCCGCCCCTGCCGTATCACGTAAGGAAAGGAACGGTGTTTATGGTACTGCTTATCATCGGCGCGGCCATCGCCGCCGCGGTGATCTGGACCGTCTCGGTCAGGCACCGGCTGACGGTGATGGACGAGAACGCCGGCAACGCCATGAACCAGCTCGGCGTGCAGCTCTCCTCCCGGTTCGACGCGCTCACCGCGCTGCTGGACCTGACGAGAGGGTACGCCGACCATGAGTCCCGGACCATGATCGAAACGATCCGCTCCCGCCGCAGCGCCATCAACGCCGCGTCCACGCCGGACGAGGTCATGAAGCAGGAGAGCATGATTTCCGAGACGCTGGACCGCGTCTGCGCGGTGGCGGAGCGGTATCCCGCGCTGAAGGCCGACGAGAGCTACGCCAAGTGCATGAACGCGGTGGACAGCTATGAAAAAATGGTGCGCACCAGCCGGCTCATCTATAACGACAGCGTGACCAAGCTCAACCGGGAGCTTCGGATGTTCCCCACGTCGCTGCTGGCCGGGGCGCTGGGCTTCCGGCCCCGGGCGTATCTGGAGGGGGAGGAGAGCAGGACCTCCGCGCCCGGCATCCGGTGAGCGCATGAGAAAGAGAGCCTGCGCGGCGCCGCCCGCGGCGGATCAGATAAGATAAAGGAGGCGGGATCATGGGATTATTCAGCAATCATAAAAAGCTCTGCCCCATCTGCGGCGGACCGACGCCCCGGCTGCTGGCCACCAAGGTGGAGGATACGCCCATCTGCAAGGAGTGCGACCGGAAGCTGGACCTGCCGGACGGCGGACTGAGCCGGATGACGCTGGACGGACTGCGGAAGTACATGGCCTTTTACGAGGGCAATCAGGCCCTGCGGGACAGATTTACCGAGACGTACCGGTTCAACTTCGGCTTTTTGGGCGGCAGCATGCTGGTGGACACGACGCACCGGCTGTTCCGCCTCCGGGACGACGCCAACGCGCTGGCGATGGAGGCCGCGAACCTCAAGAGCTTTCGCATTCTGGAGGATAACGCCCCTCTGTTTGAAAGCGGCGCGGGCGTCCTGCGGTGTCACGTGAGCAGCGTGCCCCAGAAGATCCGGGCCATGGCGCCCCAGATCGAGCGCTTCGCCGCGGAGAAGCGGGAGTATGAGCGTCTGGAGGAAATGGAGCGGATGATGGAGCGGCGCGCCCGGGAGCGCAATGACGGCGCCCCGCCCCCGCACCGGCCCTACCGCCCCCGGCCCAGCTTCAGCGCGCCGATGCCGTTCAGCCAGTTCCGCGTGGAGCTGACGCTGACCCACCCCTACTGGGGGTCCATGAGCTGGAAGCTGGACGGTCCGTCTCTGGACTCCGACTACCCCAGCGCGGAGTCCTATCTGCAAAAGTACGAGGCAAATGTCACCGATCTGCACGCGCTGGCGTCCCGGCTCATGGGGCTGATCGCCCCCGGCGCGGGAGAGGAGCAGGTAGGCGGCGCGGCCGCGCAGCCGTCCGTGACCCGCAGCCCCGCCGCATTCGCCGCGCAGAGCGCTGCGGAGGACCCTGTGGAGCAGATCAAACGGTACAAGGCGCTGCTGGACAGCGGCGCGATCACCGGGGAGGAGTTTGCGGCGAAAAAACGCCAGCTTCTTGGAATTTAAGGAGGAAAAAACGGATGAAAAAACGAGTGTGGGCGCTGCTGACGGCGCTGGCCATAAGCCTTTCCCTTGCCGCCTGCGGCGACGAGGGAGACGTTTCCACGCCCGCCCCCGCTGCCACCGGCGGAGACGGCGGAAGCTGGGCGGTGTACTGGTACCTGTGCGGCAGCGATCTGGAGACGAACTACGGCTGCGCCACCACGGACCTCTCCGAGATGATGGAGGTCCAGCTCCCCGAAAACGTGAACGTAGTCATCGAGACCGGCGGCGCGTCCGTCTGGCAGAACGACGAGATGGACCCGTCCAAGCTCCAGCGCTGGCTGTATAACAGCGAGGGCCTCCAGCTCCTGGAGGAGCAGGACACCGCCAACATGGGCGACGCCCAGACGCTCTATGAGTTCCTGGACTTCGCCAACACCAACTACCCCGCCGATCACGTGGCGGTCACGTTCTGGAACCACGGCGGCGGCTCCGTCAGCGGCGCGGCCTTTGACGAGCTGCACGATCTGGACTCTCTGGACCTTTCCGAGATGTATCAGGCGTTCAACGAGGTCTGGCCCGCCAACACGGCCGATCCCGCGCTGGAGCTGGTGGGCTTTGACACCTGCCTGATGGCCACGGTGGACGTGGCGTCCGTGTTCCAGAACTTTGCGAAGTATCTGGTGGCCTCCGAAGAGGTGGAGCCGGGCAACGGCTGGCTCTACTCCGGCTGGCTGGGCGCGCTGGCGGAGGACCCGTCCATGGACGGCGCGGCGCTGGGCCGTGCCATCTGCGACAGCTATTATGAGGGCTGCGAGGCCGTCGGCACCGAGGATCAGACCACCCTCTCCCTGACCGACCTGACCCGGCTGACGCCGCTGCTGGAGGCGTATGAGGCGTTCGGTCAGGAGGCGTTCGCCTCCGCGGCAGAGGACCCGGGCTTCTTCGCGGAGCTGGGCCGCGCCGCCGCCCAGAGCGAGAACTACGGCGGCAACACCCGCGAGCAGGGCTACACCAACATGGTGGACATGGGCCATCTGGCCCGGCAGACGGCGTGGATGCTGCCTTCCGCGCAGGGCGTGCTGGACGCGCTGGCGGACTGCGTGCTCTATCAGGTGGGCGGCGTGTACCGCTCCGAGGCCACCGGCCTGAGCTGCTACTATTCCTATAACGGCGATGTGGACGACTTCAACGGCTACGCCACGTTGGGCGAGAGCCTTGCGTTCAAGTACCTGTACGCCTACGGCCTGACCGGCGAGCTGGACGAGAGCGGCATGGAGTATCTCTCTGAGCTGAACATCGAGGAGCTGCCGGACCGTCTGACGCTGGCCGACACGGACTGGGACGGCGCGGCGCTGGACGTGGACGAGGACGGCACCTCCTTCCTGTCCCTTGGGCCTGAGGCCGGCGATATCCTCTCCAGCATCGGCTTCTCCCTGTTCTATGTGGACGAGGAGAACGACCAGATGCTTCTGCTGGGCACCGACAACGACATGACCGCCGACTGGGACAACGGCACGTTCTACGACAACTTCCGCGGCGTCTGGGGCGCCATCGACGGACATCTGGTGTACATGGAGCTGTCCTACGAGGGCGACGATTACAACCTCTACTCCGTGCCCATCCTGCTCAACGGCGAAGAGTACAACCTGCAGGTGGCCTATGACTTCACCGCGGAGGAGTGGTCCATCCTCGGCGCACGGCAGGGCATCGACGACAGCGGCATGGCCGACAAGGAGCTGCGCCTTCTGGAGGAGGGTGACCAGATTACCACGATCTGGCAGCTGGCTTCTTTCAGCGGGGACGACGACTTTGAGATGTACACCGCGGAGGAGCTGACCGTCACGGCGGACACCTCCTTCGGCGAAGCGCCCCTGCCCGACGGGACGTACAGCATGGTCTTTGAGATGCAGGACACCGTTGGCAATTACGCCTATTCCGACGCGGTCCTCTTTGACTGCCGGGACGGCGAGATCTGGACCACGGTTTGATCCGAAAATTTCTGAACAGAGCGGCGCAGCCCCCGGACGATCTGTCCGGGGGCTGCGCTTTGTCCGCGTTATTTGAGAATGCTGAACAGGGAGGTATTCATCGTGACCGTGTAGCGGGGAAGGTCGTGCAGCCCGTCCGCCAGATCCGCCGTTTTCGGCGTGGTCATCAGCGAGACGGGGAACAGCTCGTTCACCAGCGCCCGGGCGTCTGGGTCGGAGCAGCCGAAGGGGTAGGCGAAGCAGACCGCGCGGCCCAACTCCGCCTCAATGCGGTCGTGGCTGAGCCGGATGTCGTCCAGCACGCGGGCCTGAAAGTCCGCGTCGGACTCGCCCGCCCGGCGCTCCACGCCGTTGGTCCCATCGCCCTCAAAGCGGCCGTCCGCCTCGTTCAGATTGTGGAGCCGGTAGGTGTGGGAGCCGATCTCCACCAGACCGGAGGCGGTCATCTCCCGGAGCTGGTCCCAGGAACAGAAGTTGTCGGCGGGCAGGTCCGGCATCAGCGTGATGATGGAGATGCAGACTTTTACGTTTTCCTCTTTCAGAATGGGGAACAGCAGGTCGTAATTGCTGCGGTAGCCGTCGTCAAAGGTGATGAGGACGGGCTTTTCCGGCAGCGGCTCCCCCGCGGCCAGCTCCCGGGGGAGGACGGGGGTGTATCCCCGCGCCCGGAGGATGGCAAGGTCCGTTCTGAATTTGGCGGGCGTCACCGTCATGTCGTTGCACTCCGTCCCGTCCGGCACCATGTGGTGGTACATCAGAACAGGCATCGGCTCCGCCGGGAGCCGGCGGCAGTACCACACGACGGCCAGCGCCGCCGCCAGCAGCGTAGCGGCGGCGGCCAAGATACGTTTTTTCAAGGCGTACAGCTCCTTTGCGGCTTCGTTCCGGCGCTCAGACGCGCGGACGGACCGACGGGCCGTCCGTTCCTATAATATACCAGAAAACCGGCCGAAAGAAGTGTCAGATCGGTAACAAATGTACGCCGCCCACGCTCACGCGCCGTCCTGCGGCGCGTCCTCCCAGAACAGCTCGTCCAGCGTCCGGCCCAGCGTGCGACAGATGGCAAGGCACAGCCGGATGGTGGGGTTGTAGTCGCCCTTTTCGATGGCGTTGATGGTCTGACGGGAGACGCCCACGGCGTCCGCCAGCTGCTGCTGGCTCAGATCCATGGCCGCCCGGGCGGACTTGAGACGCAGGTTTTTCATTCCTCCTCCGTTTCCGCCCGCAGGCTCCGCCGCCGCGCCGCGTAGACCGCCAGCACCGCCGCGCAGGCAAGTCCGGCAAAGAGGTTCGCGGCCCGGAAGGTCAGCGTTCCGTACTCCATCAGCGTTCCGTCGTAAACGTAGTAGGCGCTCAGGGCCAGATTGAATCCGCTGAACACAGCCAGTATCGCCACTACCTGACGGGGCCGCTCCCGCAGGCTCAGGTACGCGTCCTGCCGGATGCAGGACACGGCGAAAGCCACCGCCCCCGCGCAGACGCACAGAATGCAGCCCGCCAGCGTGTCCGCCCAGTGGTCGAACAGCAGGTCGGAAAGCCCGTAGAGCACGATGCTCACCGCCATGACGGTGAAGCCCCGGGCAAACGCCCGCCCCCGCGCCCGCTCCTGCCGCTCGTCAAAGGTCTGGTCCAGGACCCGGAGCTTGAACAGCAGCGCCACGAGAAACACGCCCGTCGCCCCGCCGGCCAGAACGCCCAGCAGCAATCCAAAGGTATAGCTCATATCAAGTTCCTCCATATGATTTGTCTGATAAAAGTCCCGGCGCGCTCCGCGCCGCCCTCCCATGGACGCGCCCGCCCGTGGGGGATATTGGGAGTGTAGCATCATGACGGCGAAATGTCAAGTATAAATTACATTTAGCATTAAAAATTTGACGTGCCGATTGAAGCGCCCAGCACTCTACGCAGCGCAGGTAGACAGGCGCGGCCCGATGGGGTATGCTCGTTCCATCGAGAACGAAGCGAAAGGAAGAAACGAACATGGATCATTATGTGACCGGCGGGACGATCCGCCGCCTGCGGGAGGAAAAGCATCTCACCCAGAGACAGCTGGCCGACACGCTGTGCGTCAGCGACAAGGCGGTGTCCAAATGGGAGACGGGAGTTTCCCATAGTTAAAGATACCACACCAAATATAACGAATCCACGCTTATATGATACTGCATGAAAAAAGGTACTTGATAAAAGCAATGAAGCGCAATATCAAGTACCTTTTTGATTTGTTTTTTACACGGTTATTAAGACAATTACTCTTATTCCGAAGTCCTCAATCGTTCCACCACAGTTCCTTTGTTAAAGAAGTGGAGAACGATCAGCGGAATAACCGCAGCCAGCAGCAGATAAAGTACACCGATGACCAGAACCGGAACTAACGTGATATTCATAGTGAAGAACCACATAGATGGCGAGTTCAAGACATTTTTCAGCACCGTCACAGCAAGCAGCAGTGCAACTACTCCACCAATGATGTCTGCACCAGCGGCATAGTAGACGCCTTCATAAACCATCAGCCTTTGAAGCTGGCGATTTGTCATACCGATACTCTGCATAGTCGCAAACTCATGGCGGCGGGTGATAATATTGGTGATAATCATGTTTGTAAAGTTAATCAGTCCTGCCAAAGCCATAATACAGCCAATCAGACTGCCTACAACCAGAACCATACTTGCAACAGAATTTAATTGTTCTTTCAGTAATTTTGTTGAGGTATAGGTAACAGAGGGGTTCTTTTCAATATAACTGCTCAAAAATTCCTCCATTTGCGGCTGTAAGGAAGCATCCATATCAAATCCATAGCTCAGCAGGGTTGGGGTCGTGTAAATCTGTTTGAACAGAGTGTCCGGCAAATACACAAAGGGCGCATCGCCACCAATATTCCCTATAGCCGTAGTTGTTGACGGCGTTTCGTCCTCAGTTCCAACGGTACAGGCTTTTGCAAGAATTGTGCAGGTTTTGACTAACTCGCCATCCCTGTAAAAAGAAATACTGTCGCCAATCTGTAACTGTTCTGTCAGGGGCGTACTTTTCGGACCACCACTCAGTCGGTCCAACCATTCTCCAATAATGACATATTCTCCAGTTAGCATTTTTTGTTTCAGTACATTAGGATCTGTTTCTCCATCATAAATCATCATATCCGCCCAAAAATGTTCGGAAGCGCCAAAAACATTTCCAAAGAAAAGATTTTCTGCATCCGGGGCAGTCTTCATATTATAATTTCCAAAGGCTTTGCGGAGGCTACCGTCCTGATCTTCATAGGTTGAGGTACACTCCAGTCCCTCAAAACCATAATCAACCAACACGTTACTGTCATCTGCGGTATTGCGATAAAGATACCGTTCTTCTTCCAGACCGTCCTGCTCACGGATCATATCTACCACTTGCTGTGGAAGTGCATCTTCGTGATGTCGAAAGCCTTCCAAAGCATTGACTGCAATCGAATTATAGACGGTAAAATCTGTTTTCGTTGTGCGGGTAATCCACTTTTCTTCATCCATGCTCTGTGTCACAATAATCATAGAGTTGAACAGAACGATACACAAAAGCATAGAAACAACGATGAATACACAGCGGCGTCTATTGCGTCCCAAGTTGGAAAATGCCATATGGGAGAGTTTTGCACCTCTGGTTCGTGTAACGGTTTTCTTTTTATAATCATCCTGCTCCGTATAGCGGATCGCCTCCATGGGAGGTACTTTTGCGGCCTTTTTGGCTGGTTTGCGGGTACTGATAAATACCGTCAGAATCGTAAACAAGGCAGCTATAATAAATAACACGGGGGAGGTCGATGTCTGCAAACTTGTCGTAGAATACTCATAGCTAAAAATTTCCATTACTGCCGGAAGCAACGCCCGGCCAGCAAAGAACCCGGCAATTAAACCAATAGGCAGCCCAATCAGGGTCAGCCATACCGCCTGCCGATTGACGATGCTTTTAATTTGCCGCGTAGAAGCACCAATCATCCGCAGTAAGCCATATTGCCGAACATCCTGCATAACGGAAATATCAAAAATATTATAAATCAGCAAATAGCCGCACAATACAAACATCAGCACAAATACTACGGCAAATAAGATGGACTCCGGAGAAATCATGGCTTTCCCCATCTGGTTTTCAACAGAGAGGATAAAGTTATCAGCAGACATATCCTTTGGATTGCCGCCAATAGAGTAGACAAAGTTATCCATCTGCTCCTGAATGTTCGTCTTGTCTTTCAGCACAACGTCAGAAAAAGTAACCCCTGAGATTTCTCCGTCCACTGCGCGGGTATTTTTCACTACATCCGGATTATCTTTTACAAACTGCTCTGAGAGAACCGCCACGCTGACCATATCGTTGCTTGCTTCCCACCAACCGGAAAGCACCATATCATAATGGTAGGTTTTTCCCCGAATTTCAAATTCCAGAGGAACTTCTGCTCCAATCTCCGGTTCCACACCAAGGGCTTTTAAAGCCAGTTCGGTAGTAGCAATTTCATTTGCCTTTTCCGGTGCTGAACCATGCGTTGGCACACAGAATGTAAGTTCCTGCTGTATGCTATCAGCATAGTTTAATTCAACAGAATGACCCAGGGCGTTGCTTGCATATCCAATCATCCGCCGATGACCTGCCTGCTCCACAAAATCACTGTTTTTCAGTTGCTCAAATTGCTCCTCTGTCATATAGCCGAAGGTTCCATCTCCCTTGCTGCCTTTCTGCATCTGCATAGAGAGCTGCATGGAGGATACCATGTTAAATGCCAGTGAAGTGATGGATGTAAACAAAAATGCTGTCAGAACGATCGCAAGAATCGCCGCCAGATTACGAACCTTATTCTTCTTGAAATATTGTTTAGACAGCCGTTTGATGGTTTTTGTATTATTATTGCCAAATAGAATGTCATTCATAGTCCCGCCCCCTTTACTGTACGATTTTGCCATCCTCAATCCGAATAATACGGTCGGCGAGCTGGGCGATCTCATTGTTATGAGTAATCATTACAAGAGTTTGTTGAAATTTCTGGCTGGTTACTTTCAAAAGCCCCAGCACATCACTGCTGGTCTTGCTGTCCAGGTTGCCGGTAGGTTCGTCTGCCAGAACGATAGCGGGCTTCGACACCAGAGCGCGGGCAATCGCCACACGCTGTTGCTGACCGCCGGAGAGGTTGTTGGGCATATTGTTCAGCTTATCCTCCAGCCCCAGCATCTGCACTACTTCTTTCATAAACTTCTTGTCTACTTTGTTTCCGTCCAGCTCCACAGGCAGCACGATGTTTTCGTAGACATTTAGCACCGGAACCAGATTGTAGTTCTGGAAGATGAAGCCAATCTTTCTCCTACGGAAGATAGTAAGCTGCTCATCTTTTAATGTGGAGAGTTCACGCCCATCCACAATAACCTTGCCGGAGGTAGGCACATCCAGCCCGCCAATCATGTTCAGCAGAGTGGATTTGCCGCTGCCGGAGGTTCCTACGATGGCTACAAATTCGCCCTTTTCAATGGAGAGGGTCACACCATCCAAGGCTCTGGTAATGTTCGGCTTTGCGCCATAATATTTTTTCAGTTCAGTCGTTTGCAAAATGCTCATAAAGAACACCATCCTTTCTTTTTGATAAATCCATTGTAACGACCAAACCTCACAGAAATGTCACAGCCGATATAATAAATTGCCCTGAAATGTCACAATTCTGTGACATTTCAAAAAAACAGGTTATTCATGGGGAAGAAAAACGGAGAATGTTGAGCCTGTTCCTACTTGAGAAGTTACTTGTATATAACCGTTCTGTAAGCTAATAATTTCCCTTGCGAGATACAGCCCAATGCCGATTCCCTCTATATCATGGACATTTTCTTCCCGATAAAAGCGCCTAAAAATTGCTCCCTGCTGGTTTTCGGGAATACCTTTGCCGGTGTCAGTAACGCTGACTTTTAGGTGCATTTCCCAGCTTTCAACGCAAACACGAATAGAACCGTACTCTGGCGTGTACTTAACTGCATTATCCAATATGTTAAATAAGGCTTCTGCTGTCCATTTGCGGTCATGGGAAGCAACCAATGTTTCCGGGCAGTTTACTTCAACTTGTATGTGCTTTCTTTCAGCGTTCAGAAAGATACCGCCCAGAGCCATAGCCAGAGTATCATAGATGGGCTGCTGTTTCTTTTCAAGTGAGATGACGCCAGTTTCAAGTCGGGAAGTTTTTATCATAGCCTGCATTAAGAAATCCAGTTTATCAAGCTGTGTGCCACTGGCAAGTAGAAATTCCCGCTGTTTATCCTGTGGCACTTCTTGTTCTAATAAGGTGGCATTTATCATTTTTAAGTTTGCTATCGGTGTCTTTACCTGATGAGAAATATCGGAAATCAACTCCTGTAAGTCAGCTCGTTCACTGGCAACGTTGTTTTTGCTTTCCTGCATAACCTCATAAAGGCGCACCAGCCGATGATTGATTTTATAAAATAGGTTTTCTTCTTCGGCAACCTGTGATATATCTATTTTTCCATTCATCATTTCGTCTAAGGTGCAGCAAAGCATTTCAGAAAACAAAGTCAGCTTTTGCCTTATCAGTATCACAAAAACAGTAACACAAAGCAGAAAAAGCAGACAGAACGCCATGCTACAAAATACCACAGACATTTCTTTGGTCAGGATATATAGAACCGAAAACATGACCACGGATAAAAGTAAAATGGTAGTTGCCAGTATTATGCAGACTTTATTTAAGGAGAGTTTTTTTGAAATCATTTTTGCACTCCTCCAATCCACATATAGCCCATACCGTAAACGGTTTTGATGTAGGAATGCCGGTTCGTTTCAATTTTACTGCGGATGCGGCTGATCGTTGTGGTAAGTGCGTGTTCATCCACATAATTTTCATCTGCATCCCACAGCTTTTCAAGCAATACCTGCCGGGTCAGGACAGTTTGAGAATTTCTTGTCAGCACTTTTAGTAAACGATATTCCAATGATGTAAGGGTAATCGGCTGTCCTGCAAGACACGCTGATAATTCGGAAAAATTGATATACAAATTCCCATCATCGTAGAAATCTCCGCCGGATTGTGCTGAAATGCGGTTCAGTAAAGCAGATACTTTCTTTTGGAACACGCTGATAGGAAAGGGCTTTGTTACATAATCATCTGCGCCCAATTCAAATCCTTTCAGCATATCGCTTTCCATATCATTTGCGGTTAGAAAAATCACGGCGGTATCGGGACGGCGTTCTTTTACCTCGCGGCATATATCAAATCCGTTCCCATCCGGCAGATTGACATCCAAAACGATTAAATCATAGTCCTGTTTTTCAAGAAATCTTATGGCAACAGCCTTTGACATAGCCCCATCCACGGAATATCCGACAGCCGACAGATTATAGCTTAATGTCTTATTCAAAAGCTGGTCATCTTCAACAACCAGTATTCGCATAGTATCACATCCTTTTTCTTTTTATAGTATCAGCAAAATGTCACAGAAACCTCACAACGAGAAAAAAATTTAGTATTCAGTCAGCTCCACAATTACATTACTCTGCTGATACAGCCAGTCCGTAAATTCTTTCGGGCTGGCTGTTCCTGTTTTTACAGCCTTTTTTCTCTGTAATGCTTCTTT